>JALNZH010000272.1 GCA_023229405.1 Bacteroidota bacterium | reverse complement strand
TCGTTTTCCGATATAACAAAACGGACACATCACATCGGACCAGATTTCTACTTTCATTATATCATTATCCTTTTTGTGTGAAAGGTACTAATTTCAAACGTCCATAAGCAATAAATGCAGTTAACGCAAAAAGAATTCCGGTCATTGGTAAAACAAAATATTCTCCGCGAAAAATATGGAATATATTTGCCAACAACATGATTGTTGCAATTCCAGCAGCAGCCAGCGTGGTCAACTGGGGACGGATTTTGAATGCGGCGGGAAGAATAAAACCCACTGCGCCAAGAAGTTCGCTGATGCCAATAATGCGAACTAAAAATTCCGGAAGAGACGGTGCCCAAGTTATCGTTGGTGCAATTTCCGCAATTGGCCTAAACGTTTTCAAAAACCCGGCATTTGCATACAATAATGCAAGTAAAATTTGCAGTATCCACAATGTTACGTTTAATTTTCCGCTTTGACGGCTTTTCTCGGTTGCAAAAGATTGTGTTTGTGGCATAGTAAATATCCTTCATGGAATAAAAAAAGTGTTAGTGAATAAAAATAAAATGGTCTACCGAAAAAGCACCAGTTCCTAATGCCAGCAAAGACAGGCAAACGAGAAGAAGAATAAAATCAAGCGCCCATCCATTATCTGATATTGAGAGAAATGGCGCCCCTTGTTTAATCCGAATTGGAATTGCTAAGATCATGACCAAACTGAATCCGATAAGAGGAATGACCGTGAGCAATCCAATAATAACAGCCAGCGCACCAAGCGGTTCCAGAATAGAAAGAAGCCGCAGTGTATTAAGAATTAGAGCAGGAATTTTCTGCGACGGCTTCTCTTTCCATCTCGGAAGCAAATATATTCCGTGAGCGCCGAAAATGATGCCGAGCGAAAAACGTAACATAAAGAGTGCGGCATCGGTTGAATATGGGAATGGTAAAAAGGAATTCATACTATCTCCAAAAATTGTTGTTGGTTAACAAAACCAATATAGGTATCTTCAGTATAGAAAAGTTACTACTTACCTAAAGTATACCGATATACTTTATTATACCACCAAGAGGAGCTTTACAATGGCAGCAACATCAAAACTGGTACATCCGAAAGTATTTAGTGAATGTTCAAAACAACTGTTGGCGATTAATGACGCACTCGATATTCTTCGCGGCAAGTGGAAAATCCAAATCATCGGCTCATTGACGTTTGGGAAAAAAAGGTTTACAGAGATGCAGCGAGAAGTTAGGGGGATAACAGCGAGAATGCTCTCCAAGGAATTGAAAGAACTGGAAATAAACGAGTTAGTGCTGCGAACAGTTCACAATACAACCCCCGTGACAGTTGAATATGAATTGACGGACTACGGAAAAACTCTCGATAAGGTGATTGAGGGACTAAGGGATTGGGGAGTAAAACACCGGAAACGGATTATAAAAAAACAGTCGTAATAGTGGGTGCAATTGCTTTCGTTGTTTCAGTGAGGCATTCTGGCTGAACCATGTATTTTTCTCTCAACAAGTTTGTTGACAACAACCATTAATCCCGCTGCCGCAAACATCACAATAATACACGCATACCCCAGTACATCGTAATTTTTCAATTGTCCCGATCCTGTCTGTACAATGATCAAACCCGCAAGTACCGATGCAACGCCTCCAGAAACTTGTTGCAGCGACGAACTGATACTCATATATGCTCCCCGGTCGGTCAGCGCTGGTATTGCTGTCATGGTGGTGGTGGCCGGAATCATTCGCGACATCATTCCTGCAAAAAGAATTACGTTGATCAGAATTACTTCCCACAGCGGTGTCACTTCCAGATTCACATAAATTGCGATCATCGTTATTGCAATAAATGTTCCCGCGATAAACACCTGCAGCTTTCCGAATGAATCACTGATTCTACCGACAATCGGTAGGATAATAATTGTTGCTAATCCTGTAAACATGAAAACAAGCGGAAGTTCTTCCTGTGTGATGCCGACATTATATACCAAAAACGCACTAGAAAACGGCATCATTAAGAAGCCGCCGAGGGTAAGCATTGCCGTCATCGTGTACGCGATCAGATACTGCCGGTTCGCGATGGTCTTCCATAAATGGACAAAAGCGTTATGTCCGGATGCATTCGCTGCAGCGAGATGCTCATCGATCGGACGTACCAATTTCATCATGGCTATACCGGCGGGAATGCCGATACCAACAATGAGCATGAATGGAGCATGCCAGCCAATTTTGTTCGCAAGATAGATTCCGAGTGGAATTCCCGCTACCTGTGCTACAGCGAACGACATCTGTACAAATCCCATCACCCGGCTTCGCACATTCAACGGAAATAAATCCGCAACAATGGCCAGCGATACTGAGGCGATCACACCGCCGAATATTCCCGTGACAATTCGTGCAGTCAATAAAAAGGCGAAATTTGTCGCGATGCCGCAGAGGAAAGTTCCGAAGAGAAATCCCGCATAGAAAAAGAGAAGAAATTTTTTTCGATCGTACCGGTCGGCAAAACCGGCCGCGAGAAAACCCGAAATTCCGGCACTGAACGCATACGCAGAAACAATCGATCCGAACTGCCCCGGTGTAATATCTAGAAGTGTAATCAGCAGCGCGCCGAGAGGAGCGATAATGATAAAATCCAAAATAACCGTGAACTGAATGAATGCCAGGACAGCGATAATAAAGATCTGATATCGAGAAAAGGATTGTTCGTTTGGGGCAGAGGTCATTTGTGCAATCTCAATTAGAATACTAATGAACAAGATAAGACGAAATTATCTGAATTCATATTGCATCGTTCACTCTATGAGAGTGTTCTTTTTCTCAAGGTGGAAATATAGAGGAGAGTGTAAAGAGTACTTGGGACAGTATTTTCAGGTTATTGCACCATCCCGTACCGGACGTTTTTTTCCGTTTTGGTAATAAAATACCGGAGCCGCGTTCTGAAAATATCCGGTCTGCTCCGGGCGCCGATAATCCAACCGATACGGATGCGGCGGTAGGAGAGGGGAAATTTTTGATAATGTTTCCACGCAACGGGATTCTTCCGGATTTCATTCAAAATATCTTTTGGGAAGACAAAATCTTTCGGATGAATTGAAAAGGATGACAAATGCCGGGAGATTGCTGTTAAACCTGCTTTCCGCATTTTTTTTGATGCTATCAGGCGGCGGATGCGTTCTTTGTTCATCTCCGAAAGTTCGCTCTTCGGCTTGCGGGGGGTAAAGCGCTGCACCCAGCTTTCAGCATCGCGTCCTTTGACTGTGCTGTCGATCCATCCGAAGCAGAGCGCCTCTTCAACGGCATCGTTATATGAAATTCGCTGTTTACCGGAATTTTTCCGATAGTTCACCAGCCAGATTTCTTTTTCTGAAGCATGGTGTTTGGAGAGCCAGTCGCGCCATGTCTTCCGGTTTGATACATCTAAAGTTTGACCAACAATCATTTTTAAAATTCCGGTTCGTGTTCCACTGTTATCAACCAGGCAGTCGCATCTTCCACGCTGTTAAATACTTTTACATTTACGCCGAAGATGTTGGCAAGGTTTTCGCCGAAGGCAACCGTTGTTCGGTGCAGGTATCTGTTGATATCAATATATCCGATGCGCAATTTGTGGATTCGTGCGTAGCGCGTGTGCGACCGGATGATATCAAAAACGTCAATGGGATCCAGTCCGGGACCGGTCAATTGGTCTTCGATTAAAATATTTTTGCACTGAAGTTTTTCCACCTCTTGTTGGATGTCGGACATGTACCGGTTGACGTTGTCTTTGGAATTCTGTCCGTCGATCACGGCATGAATCAATTTCCCGGTAAACGATATGGAAATCGTGTACTCCATCATGTGATGATTACCTGCGCGGCCGGTCTTTCAAACTGTCCGGATGAAAAACTTTTTTCATGGAATCGTGTGTTGCTGTTATCCAGGCAAACAGTGTTTGTTTTTGCATACCTGAAAGCCGGGCATCGCTATGCATACGCACATAATCGGGAATCGGCATCTCGTTCTCCTGCACCAATTCTCGCAGTTCTTCCAATTTTCGGTATTGTCGCCGCGGACGATAGGAAGCGAATTCGGAAAAGTTGAAATCCTTTTTTCCTTTTCTGATGTGCTCACCCATCCATGTACCTACCGGCTGTATTTCCGCATACCAGGGATACCGTGTGTTGTTGCTGTGACAATCGTAGCACGCCACCTGTAAGATTAACTTAACACTATCCGGAACAATATACAGTGTTGAGAGATGTTTTGATTGATCGTTAGAATTGTTCTTCACTGGACGGTCAAATTGCATGCCAGTAAAAACCAATAGCGTCACCGCGATTAAAGAAAAGAAATATCGTTGTATCATGGAATTGTTGGTTATTTGTTTACAGTAAATGACCCATCCGATAGCTTTACGGCATCGGATGGACGAATGTTCTCGGCGGTGATACTGTTACTTTTGCTATTGCTTTCCAAACACTGTTCATACCCGCTTCATTCCAGATTCGAACAAATTTTCTGTACTGTTTCATGCGCTCAACCCGCACATAATCGGTCAGAAAAAGCAATCCCCGTTCGATTCTCGGGAATGTACTGGTGGCGCCGAAAAATTTTCCCGTTCGCAAACGTTCCTCTTCGATAAATTCGGGAATCATCGACAGCCATACGTCACAATCGTGCATCAAGCCGAGGGCATCCTGCAACGAGCGAATGGTGTGAATGAACGGTTTCAATTTTCCGCCGTAAACAGGGTTGAAAATTTCCATTACATACCGCAATCGTTTTGCCGCAATACGCATCTGATGCAATTCCGCCGTAGCCGATGATTGGCGAATGTACTGCTCGTAACGTAGCAATGCATTCAATGCAAGTACAATTGCTTGTCCGGACCGGTGGCGCAGCGGCAGTGTACGGATTCCTGGCTGTCGAGTAATGCCCATCTGTACTGCTTTATGTACATCTGTTGACGCAGTACTTCGATCAAAAGTATCCATCGCTGTACTGATTTGTTTCATCTGCTTCTCGCGACGTTGGGATAACCGCAGCAGCAATCGTTCGAGTCCGGCGCGGTACCGCAGCGCTTTCTTTCGTTTCATAAGTGCAGCAATAAATTCCATCTGCACATCACCGTCCCGCACTTCACCGGCGGATTTTCTCACTCTCCGGATTCTCCGTTCAGCGTTCGCCAGCACCAAGGAGGGGAGACTATCGCTGAACAACAGTGTAGCCGCATGAAACCGCCGGGAAGCAACACGAAGATCATGAATCGCCTCCGC
>JALNZH010000271.1 GCA_023229405.1 Bacteroidota bacterium | reverse complement strand
GAACTTGCTGAAACCTGCGGATGCTGCAATGGTTGCAGGCCATTCGCTTGGTGAATATTCCGCTCTGGTTGCGGCTGAGGCAATTTCGTTTACCGATGCGATCAAATTAGTACGACTGCGTGGTGTGTTGATGCAAAAAGCGGGTGAAGAGAATCCCGGTGCAATGGCGGCAATTATCGGACTCGATCCGAAGGGAGTACGCGAAGTATCAGCTGCAGCGTCTGAAGCAGGAGTGGTGCAACCGGCAAATTTCAATTCGCCTGGACAGATCGTTATTTCGGGATCAGTGATCGGTGTTCATAAGGCGATGGAATTGGCGAAAGAGCGCGGCGCAAAGTTGGTAAAGGAACTTGTCGTCAGCGGCGCGTTCCATTCCCCGCTGATGCAGACCGCGAAGGATAAGTTAAAAGAAGCGTTGGATAAAACAGAAATTCGCAACGCGAAAATCCCGGTCTATGCAAATGTAACGGCAGCAGCGGTACAAAATGCGGACGACATTCGGAAACTGCTGTTTGAACAAGTAACAAGTCCTGTTCGGTGGGAAGAATCGGTTGTGAATATGTCTGCCGCTGGCGCCATGAAGTTTGTCGAAATTGGTCCGGGAAAAGTGTTACAGGGATTAGTAAAACGTATAGTAGCAACGGCGGAACTCGCTGGAATTGATAAAGTTGCAGATATAAAGATGTAATTTTTCTTTTAAAAAAACATATTGCTTCGCCTGCCTAACGACGGGCAAGCCGTCCCGAAAAACCGGAACTCCTCGCAATGAGAATACTGTTTTTATTTTGAAGGTATCATGTCTGAATTAGTAATCGGAAAATATAAAATCGATCCCGTTCTGTTTGAAAAAGGTTTTTCCAAAGGGTGCGGACCGTATCAATGCGAAACCACGTGCTGCTCGTCTGGCGTCTTCTTGGATCCGACAGACCGTGATGTTATTATAGAGCACAAGGAAGAAGTGAAGTTGAAGATGGACGAAACGCAGACGACAAACGATATCGTCTGGTTTGACAACCGACGGGAAGAAGACGTCGATTTTCCTTCAGGATATGCCGTTGGAACAGAAGTGCACAATAATAAATGTGTTTTTCTGCGCAAGGACGGCAGATGCAGCGTTCAGCTTGTCAGCGTTGAAAAGTATAACGATCCGTGGAAGATTAAGCCATTCTATTGCGTCGCCTTTCCTATTGCAGTGGATAACGGTGTGTTGACGTATGACGATTATCAAGATGGAAAAACGCAGTGCTGTTCCATTGTCCGCGATACGGATGTCTCGCTTGTTGATTCCTGCCAGGCAGAGCTGGAATATGTGCTCGGGAAAGAAGGCTACGATCAATTGAAAAATTATCAAACTTCAAAAGTATAATATTCTAAAATGACGAACTATAATTTATCAGGGAAAATTGCGTTAGTGACGGGTGGTTCGCGCGGCATTGGCCGTTCGATCGTCCTTCACCTTGCCGACTCTGGAGCTGATGTGGCATTTACCTACCGCAGCAAAGTGGAAGAAGCAAATGCTCTGGTGGCGGAATTACAGGCGTTAGGACGCAAAGCAGCAGCGTATCAATCCGATGCCGCGGATACAAAACAGTCGGATGAAGTCGTACAATCCGTGATAAAAGAATTCGGCCGGCTCGACATTCTGGTGAATAATGCCGGAGTAACGAAAGACGGATTGTTGATGCGCATGAGTGAACAGGACTGGGATATTGTGATTAATACGAACCTGAAAGGAGTTTTCAATTTTACTAAGTCGGTCTGCCGGCAGATGATGGGGCAACAATCTGGTAAAATCATCAATATTTCATCGGTTGTGGGCGTTGTTGGGAATCCTGGACAGGCGAATTATGTGGCATCAAAAGCCGGGGTAATTGGATTTACGAAATCTGTTGCAAAAGAGCTGGCTTCTCGCAATATTCAAGCGAATTGTATTGCCCCCGGTTTCATCGAGACCGACATGACGGAAAAGTTGAATGAAAAGCAAAAAGAAGCTATCTTGACGGTCATTCCGCAGAAACGGATCGCCAAGCCGGAAGAAATTGCTTCTGTCGTCTGTTTTTTGGCTTCGGCTGACTCGAATTATATTACCGGCCAGACGATTAATGTTGACGGCGGCATGGCAATGTAAAACAGAGAAAATGAAGAGATTGAATCATTGACCCATCGGTTTTTTAATTCAATTTCAACGTTGTAATATATTTTTTGACAATAAAGTAACATAATCAGTTCAACTATAAAGGAGAAACACCATGTCAGATGTAGCAGTAAAAGTAAAAGAGATCATCGTCAACAAACTCGGCGTTGATGCAGCACAAGTGACCGAAACAGCATCATTCACCAATGATCTCGGCGCAGATTCTTTGGATACCGTTGAATTGGTGATGGAATTCGAAAAGACCTTTGGTCTGAGCATTCCGGATGAAGATGCGGAAAAGATCGGTACTGTCGGCGACGCAATCACCTACATCTCTTCCAAGAAGTAATTGTTTCAAATTAAAGCCACACCGTCCCGGTATCCATTGGATTGCCGTGACGTTGTGGTTTTCTGTTTCTATTAATCATTTTTTCTTTTTTTTTTTACTCGGTCCCCGTCGCAATGATGGGGGGCGGTAAGTACGCCAGCGGAATTCGTCCTCAGGCGGAATATTTTATCAGGAAATCGTTATGTCTTCTCGTCAAATGCGCCGCGTTGTTGTCACCGGAATGGGTGCGGTTACTCCGATCGGCTTAAACGTTAAAGAATTTTGGACCAATGCTCTTGCTGGAAAAAGCGGCGTTGCCAATATTACCCATTTCGATACCACGCAATACGACACCAAGTTTGCCGGCGAATTGAAGGGATTCGATCCACACAATTATATGGACCGGAAACTGGCGCAGCGTGTTGATCCGTACACCCAGTATGCACTGGCATCGGCGGAAGAGGCGATAAAGGATTCCGGATTAAATATCGAAACGGAAAATAAAGAACGTATCGGTGTAGTGTTCGGTTCCGGTATCGGCGGATTTAAAACATTCCAAACTCAGACACAGAATTTATTTGAAGCGAAAGGACCGCACCGCATTAGTCCATTCTTCATTCCAATGATGATTCCGGATATTGCGGCGGGACGCATCTCTATTAAATACGGTCTGAAAGGCCCGAACTATGCCACGGTTTCTGCCTGTGCTACGGCATCGCACGCTATCGGCGATTCGATGATGCTGATTCAGCGTGGAGTGGTGGACGTGATGGTCTGTGGCGGTTCGGAAGCAGGAATTTGTGAAATGGGTATCGGCGGTTTTAATGCTTTGAAAGCTTTATCCACTCGCAATGACGATCCACAGAAGGCGAGTCGGCCTTTTGAGAAAAATCGGGACGGATTTGTGATGGGTGAAGGTGGCGGAATTTTGATTCTGGAAGAATTGGAACATGCCAAAGCGCGCGGTGCAAAAATTTATGCTGAACTTGCCGGTATTGGATTCACAGGCGATGCTCACCATATCACTGAACCATCTCCGGGCGGCGAAGGAGCACAACGTTCCATTAAAATGGCATTAGCAGATGCAGGTATTGCACCGACGGAGATCGATTATGTGAATGCCCACGGAACTTCTACCTATTACAATGACAAATACGAAACCAACGCCATTAAAACAGTGTTCGGCGATCATGCGCAAAAGCTTGCTGTGAACTCCACTAAGTCTATGATCGGACATCTTCTTGGCGCTGCCGGTGTCATCGGCGCTATTGCCACAATCTTGTCCGTTGTGACGGATGAAATCCATCCGACGATTAATTATGAAACACCAGACCCGGAATGCGATTTAAATTATGTACCAAACACCGCTATCAAAAAAACAGTCAATGCCGCAATTTGCAACGCGTTCGGTTTCGGAGGACATAACGCAACGCTCGTATTTAAAAAATATTCAACTTAGCGAAATAATTTGTAGTCCCGACGCCATATGTCGGCACTACACTGGTGTTTAAAAATTCCATCAGCAGGAAAATTATTCTTGATTGTCCTGTAAAACAAAATACAGAGACAAAATAAATAACAAGGGGACGGTCGCGAGATCGTCTTTTTTTATTTTAAATGTCGAAAATGGGAAAAGAATTAAAAACCAGTGTCGCATATTTTTGTTTTCACAGAAAATGCATTAATTAAGGGCAACGAAAAATATCTGTTAAATCGTGTGTGTCAATATTTCGTCAAAATAAACAGTTTTTGGGAAACAGAAAAATCCGGCATGCCTTAAAAGTCAAGAATTTTTACAAAGATCGGACCTCTTCATCTACGTAGTTATACGTAGAAAAATACGTATTCAATCTTGTTCCTTTTAACATTCCGACTTCTTATTATTGTGAAGACTTTTCGATGGTGCTTTTCATTTTCAACAACTCCTTCATTTGTCCAACGCAACAGGTAATTTACTAAACACAATTAAGGGCGAGGCATTATGCGGAAGATAAATCAGACCATTTTGTCCTTTTCATTTTTATTTATTTTTCCTTTCACCCTCTTTGCACAACAATCTCCAGGAGTTGCAAATTTTCCTGCGGCAGATCCTCCGGCGATTCCTTCCGATCTCAAAGTCACATGCTTAACTGATCCGAATTCGTTACAGTCTGCCACGACATGTCCTGTCATCGTATGGAATGAGTACGTCTATTGGGTGTATAGTTTTGTAGATAACAGAGTCGGAATGAGCGTTGTTGCATACACCGAAGACGGTGCTTTGGTGAAACGATGGGATCTGAGCGGTGCAAGGTACATAACAAATATTGCAATTGATGAAAAAGCGCAGACGATCACGTTGATCGGTCAGGCAAAGCAGGCGATCGTTGTTAATTGGAAAGATCTATATTTACCGATTCCTCCCGAAGCGGGAACAGTTCCTTCGAATATTCATCCGATAATTCCCACCGGTTCGAAAATGACCTGTATGCAGTCCGCGGATGTGCTGGGGAAGATGGACACATGTTATGTGCTTGAATGGGGAAATGTTACATACTGGGTGTACAGTTATATTGACAACCGAGTCTCATTCAATATTGTGGCATACGATGAGCAGGGAAATATTATGAGACAATGGGAAGCGCCCGGTGCGCGTTATCTATACAAGATAACTGTTGAGCCGGCAGAACAGACGGTAACATTTTGGGGGCAGGCAAATCAAAAAGTTGTACTGCCGTGGAATCAATTGCTGGTACAAAAGTCGCAATAATATTTTTTGCATTTCAAAAAACACTGACTCAATAAATACAAAGG
>JALNZH010000270.1 GCA_023229405.1 Bacteroidota bacterium | reverse complement strand
GTTGCAATGGCGTTTCGTGCCGGTGCTACGATAGCGAACATGGAGTTTATCCAATTCCATCCAACCACATTGTTCAATTCGGGATCACCTTCTTTCTTGATATCTGAGGCGGTAAGAGGATTTGGAGCCATTCTGCGCAATACCCGCGGTGAAGATTTTATGAAGAAATACGATTCGCAAGAATCGTTGGCTCCTAGAGACATTGTTGCTAGAGCAATTGATACAGAATTAAAACGGAGTGGTGATGAATGTGTCTTTCTCGATCTAAAACACTTAAATTCAACAGGGGTAAAAGACCATTTTCCAAATATTTATGAACGTTGCTTAAAACATGGAATAGATATCACCTCAGATCTCGTTCCGGTTGTTCCTGCCGCACATTATTCTTGTGGTGGAGTGGTTGCAGACCAAAATGGAGCAACATCTATCTCAGGTCTGTTTGCAGTTGGTGAAGTGAGTATGAGCGGACTTCATGGTGCCAACAGGCTCGCCAGCAATTCACTTCTTGAAGCGGTGGTGTTTTCACATAGAGCTGTTGAAAAAGCACGTCAGAACACCAAAACAAATAGAACTCCTCAAAATATTCCCGACTGGGATGACAGCGGAACAATTAACAGCGAAGAATGGGTGTTGGTCTCCCATAATCGAAGAGAAATTCAACAATTAATGTGGGATTATGTCGGTATTGTTCGGTCAAATCACCGCCTGGAACGTGCACAGCGCAGAATTCGATTGATTCTGGAAGAGGTGAAAGATTTCTATAAACGCACAAAAGTAACAGAAGAGTTGATAGAACTTCGTAATCTCTCTTGCGTTGCCGATCTAATTATCAAGTCGGCATTATTACGGAAAGAGAGTCGGGGATTGCACTTTACCACAGACTATATAACATCGGATGACATTCATTGGTTAAAAGATACGGTGATACGATAAATGGAATCAAAAAATTATAAACGATTTATTCATGACAAACCGAGAGCAGCCTGTGGAATATTTGGAGCTTTCGACCATCCAAATGCTGCCGTCTTAACGTACTACGGTCTTCATTCTTTGCAACACAGAGGACAGGAAGCAAGCGGCATTGTTTCCTGCGAATTCCGTGAGGATAAGCAGCGCAGTCATTTTAATCTCGTCAAAGGAATGGGACTAGTCACTGATGTCTTCAAAGATTATGATATTTTGAAGAATCAACTGAAGGGAAGATCGGCTATCGGTCATAACCGGTATTCAACAACCGGTTCCGCAAACAATGAAAAAAATATTCAGCCGCTGATTGTTAATTATCGTGATGGCAATCTCGGCGTTGCCCATAACGGGAACCTGACGAATTATCGCACAATCAGGAAACGTTTGCAAGACGAAGGAACGATCTTTCAAACAACTTCTGACACAGAACTATTGTTGCATCTCATCGCGAGAAGCCGGCAAAAAAAACAGATTGACCAGATCCGCGATGCAGTCGAACAGGTAGACGGAGCATTTTCATTATTATTGATCACCGATTCCATGTTGGTCGCTGCTCGCGACGTTCATGGATTTCGTCCGCTGGCATTGGCCGAAAAAGATGGAAGCTATATCATTGCATCGGAAACATGCGCTTTTGATATCCTTGATGCAAAATATATTCGTGATATTGAACCAGGAGAAATTCTTGTTATCGATAAACGCGCGGACTCGAAAGAGACGTTAACCTCATATTGGATCAACAAACAGATTGAAAAGTCGCACCATTGTATTTTTGAATATATCTATTTTTCACGACCGGACAGTTTTATTTTCGGCGACAGTGTTGACAAAGTCCGCAGAAAATTGGGAAAATCTCTTGCACAGGAATCACCTGTTGCACCCGATGCGGATGAAAAAACAATCGTCATTAGCGTACCGGATTCAAGCAACACTGCTGCGCTCGGATTTGTAACTGAATCTATAAAGCAGGGGATTAATACGAAGCTTGAATTGGGATTGATTCGGAACCACTATGTTGGAAGGACATTCATTCAGCCTGAACAAGGTCAGCGCGAAATGAAAGTGAAAACGAAGTTCAATACAGTGAAAGGGGTTTTGAAAGGAAAAAAAGTTGTCGTCGTCGACGATTCTATTGTACGCGGAACCACATCGAAACAGCTTGTAAAACTGTTGAAAGAAGCGGGACCGAAAGAAATTCATTTCAGAATTACCTCTCCGCCCATCGTTAATTCATGTTATTATGGTATGGACTTCCCGAATCGCGAAGATTTAATCGCTGTAAAATGTGGTGAAAATATTGAGGAAATTCGAAAAGAACTCGGTGTGGACAGCATTCAATTTTTGTCGACGAAAAAAATGCTGGCATCGGTTCCGTCCGGAGAACGGAAGGGGTATTGTACCGCATGTTTCGGCGGCAAATACCCTGCACCGATTGAAAATGTAACAGATAAGAACGATCTAGACGCATAATGCGTTGGAGAATTGTCGGAAATATTTTCCTGTTTACCCTGAACATATTATTTGCTCAGACGTATATTGTCAAATTCAAATCTGATGCTGCAGATACGATTCTGTTGAATATGCTCGTCAAGCAATCGTTCACTGCGGCAAAAGTGACACCCGCACAGCCAGTTACCTTTTCTGTTTCATCCTTTCCGCAAAAAAATATTTCAAGAACATCTTTCTTTCCATGGAGACGGTATGCTGTAGTACGGACAAATGTCGCTCTCAATGCCGCTGCCGTGCAATTGCTCGAAAAGAATCCCGCGATAGAATTTGTTCAAACGAGCAGAATCTACAAAGTGTATTCCATACCTAATGATTCAGCATTTTCATCCCAATGGAATTTACAGCGGATTGGAGTTACCGCACTGCTGAATGATGGAACTATTTCCCCAGCATTAACAAACGTCATTGTTGGAGTTATCGATACAGGCATTGATGATGAACATCCAGATCTTGCGAATGTTCTGGCAACTAATCAGGGCGAATTTGGCAGCGGGAGACAAAATAACGGTGTTGATGATGACAACAACGGATTTATCGATGACTGGAGAGGATATGATTTTGTCGATCTCGAAGCGGACGATGCGGGAGATTGGAATGTTCGAGATAATGATCCGTCCGATGAAAATGGACATGGAACATCAGTTGCCGGCATCATCGGTGCACAAGCGAATAATAAAATTGGAATTGCAGGAATAGTTCCTGCAAAAATTCTTCCGTTGCGTGCATTCGGAAAAAATGGCAATGGAAGCGATATCGATATTGCCACGGCCATTATCTACGCCGCCGATAACGGTGTAGATGTCATCAATATGAGTTTCGGAGATGTTGTTCGATCATCCTTTCTCTACGATGCAGTTCGTTATGCGTATGATAAAGATATTATTCTGGTATCGTCCAGCGGTAATGACGGTTCGAATGCCCCGCACTATCCATCCGATTTTAGCGAAGTGATTTCTACCGGTGCAGTAAGTACCTACGATACTCGCTCTTTTTTTTCCTCATACAGTCCATCGCTGGATCTGATGGCTCCCGGCGAACAGATCAGCACAACAACAATGGGTGGAGGATATACGGATGAATTTGCAGGAACATCAGCTGCTGCACCGCATGTTTCCGGAATCTCTGCATTAATTAGAAGTATCGATAAAAATAAAAAAATAATCGATCCATCATATGTTGAAATGTCAAACGAAGACATACGAGGAATTCTGTTGAATTCAGCTGTCGATGCAGGAGCCCCAGGATGGGATAATTATTATGGTGCAGGTATTGTTAATGCTCAACGGGCTGTTCAAATTGTTGCAGGTTCGGTCGTTTCCATCCATTCTCCCCGACTAGACGAACATCTTTCTGGCAATTCAGTACCCATTATCATCACGGCTATTACTCCATATTTGCAATCAGTTTCTCTTTTTGTTGGTGCGGGAGAGAATCCCGTTCAATGGAATCAGATTATCGGAACGGCAAGAAACTATTATGCTCGAGACACGATAATGCATTGGGATATTAGTTCATTTCCATCAGGCAATTACATTCTACGGCTTGCTGTAAAAAACAGCAAAGGTTCCGATCAGGAATTCCGTCAACGTGTCTTTATAGATCAAACGATTCCACGGATAGTATCCTTTCGCTACAGAGATTCTGTAATTATTAGAGAGTTATTTGGCACTTTAGTTGAAGCACGAACTGATAGAAATACGAATGGAATTTTGTATTACAGAAAAGCCGGAGAATTCAATTACAGTTCTGTGCGCTCTCTCGGACAGCAGAAAAATCACCAATTCATACTCACAGCAAATGAACTTTCTCCGCAAACAGAGTATGAATGGTATTGTCAATTCACTGAACCGTCAGCAACACAGAGAAGTGTACGTTTTCCAACTGTTCTTTTGGCAGGGAAAGATCATTTCACACTCACCTTAAGCTCACAGCCAATTCAAAATACCGGATTTTTCCGAAAGCCTTATGAACTTCCGAAAGGATTTCTTCTCAATTCAATTGTATCGATTAATTTAAAACCGACCGTAATTTTGAACGAATACACTCAGGAAGGTGAATTCGGCATGCTAAAAGCGTTTGAATTCAACGGAAATAGGTTTATGCTTAAAGATTCTTCGTCTCGTTCATGGATACCGAGGGCGTTTGAGCATCAATCTAACAGTGGTTCGCCGGAAATTCTTGTACAGGAACACGGGATTTCCCAACTGACACGAGTGGATACGGCAAAGGGAAAATTTTTCCACAATCCTGTGTGGGGTGATTCAACCGATATTTGGGCAAGTGAATTACATGATTTCGATGGAGACGGCATTTCGGAAATTGTTGCGCGATCAAGCACTGAGTACCTAATTTATAAAAAATCGGGCAGTTCATTCACAGTATCTGCCAGATTTCCTAATCCATCGGCACCGCTGTCGGGGGAAGCGCGGAACCAGTTTGGCCCTCCCAAATCGATTTCAGGTAATTTTACCGGATTAGGAAAAAATGAAATTCTTTTTGCCGATTATGATGGCGATCTTTTGCTGTACCGCCAATCTACGCCGCAAACTCTGACATTTACATTAATTGACATTGATACTTCAGATCTCTACGAGATGAGTGATTATATTACTGCCGGGGATTTCACCGGTGACGGAATTCAGGATTTTGCCGTTGCGGGGCATAGTAATCTTGATTGGAATAGTGACCGTGAATATGATGCGCCTGTGTGGACGGTAAAAGTATTTTCTCATACACCTTCCGATGATACCGGCGCTGTCTCTATGATCTGGCAGCAGTATTTTGTCGGAGTAAAAGCA
>JALNZH010000269.1 GCA_023229405.1 Bacteroidota bacterium | reverse complement strand
GCAACATGCACATCATGTCATAAAAATGGACAATACACTGGATTGCCATCCGATTGTTTCAGTTGTCATCAGACTGATTTTAATGGAACGACAACGCCGAATCATGTGACATCACAGTTCTCACATGATTGTGTAACCTGTCATACGTCAACAACATGGAAACCGTCGACGTTTAATCACGCCAATACTGCATTTCCGTTGCTAGGTGCTCATGCCGCAGTTAGGTGTCTGGATTGTCATTCGAACGGACAATATAAAGGAACGACAACAGATTGTTATACCTGTCATCTTTCTGACTACAATGGTGTGACCGATCCGAATCATATTGTGAACAATTTCGATCATCAGTGTCTTACTTGCCATTCCATGAACGCCTGGAGCCCTGCGTTGATCGATCATAATAAAACAGCATTCCCTCTCACCGGTGCTCATGTTGCTGCTACTTGTGTTAGTTGTCATGCTGGAGGAAAATATGGCGGGACATCCACTGATTGTTTTATTTGCCATCAAACAGAATATACCGCAACAACAAATCCGGCACATGCGACGGCAAATTATCCGAAGGCATGTTTAAGCTGTCATACAACTACGGCGTGGAAACCCTCTACGTTTAATCATACGCCGTATTTTCCAATTGCAGCGGGCGCTAAACATCGTCCCGGACGATGGACGACCTGTGCCGACTGCCATACAAGTCCGGCGAATTATAAGATTTTTTCATGCATTACATGTCATGAACACAATAAAACAAGTATGGATAGTGAACACCGTGGAAAGACCGGATACGTGTACGACAGCAATGCATGTTACAAATGTCATCCGGACGGACAGGATTAATTCGTGAGGTGTCGTCTTTTTATAGCACTCTTTTTCGTCGGAACTGTTCTTGCTCAGGATTCTCCACATGGGAATATCCGGTGGAAATGCATCGATTGTCATTCCACCGAAGGGTGGAAAGAATTAGTCACGCCGATGAAATTTGATCATGCGGCAACTGCGTTTGTTCTATACGGACAACATCGTTCGGCAACATGCAGGGAATGTCATTCGTCGTTACAGTTTATCGGGACATCAACGCTCTGTATTTCGTGTCATCAAAACGATTTTAACAATACTGTCAGTATCGATCACCGAAAGGCTGGATTCAGTACGGATTGTATACATTGTCATCGGATCGATGCGTTGGAATGGAAATCAAGCTTTGATCATAACAAAACACAATTCCCGATTCGCGGAATTCATGAGGCGGTGGGATGTCAACGCTGTCATACCAACAGTATGTACCGAGGTACACGAAGCGAATGTGTCGCGTGCCATCGTAAGGAATATGATGCGTCGACAAATCCGAACCATAGTACGGCCGGATTTCCGACGGATTGTGCAACATGCCATCGTGCGTTGACATGGCAGCCGGCAGTATTTTTCCCGCATGCACAGTACTTTCCAATCGGTTCCGGTGATACGCATCGGCCGGGACGGTGGAACAGTTGCACTGACTGTCATACGGCTGCTCCGAATTATTCGATCTTTGAATGTACCAACTGTCATGAGCATTCACGATCTTCCGTTGATGGTGAGCATGATGATGTGACCGGATATGTGTATCAAAGCGTTGCGTGTTACCGATGTCATCCTTCCGGGGAAGGCGATTAATGGCGATAATTCAATTGAATTTTATGGTGAAAAAGACACAACGGATTATAACGGCAGTGAAATTACAATGGTTCTTCGCGTTTGCACTTATTGTGGTGCGATGCTCCACACTCTCTGCACAGGAAAAACATGAGCTGCATTTTACGGTTTCGTACGTTGCTGCGTCTGTCGTCTATATTAACTCCGGACGTGAAGGAAATATCGCTGTAGGAGATACGGTAAGTATCCAGCATGCATCGGTCCGTATCGGTGTTGTTGTTGTGACAGCGGTATCGAAAAAATCATCCGCCGCTCAGATTGTTTCCCAAACAACTTCGATTGCTGCGGGTGATGAAGCGGTGCTGGTAAAGATCATTGAAAAGGAAGAATCACCGTTTGCGGCGGTGAAAAAAAATGAACCCGATACCTTGTCCGGGAAAAGTGCTATACTTGTGTTACCGGTAACAGCCACTATGAATGAAAATCTTGTTACTGGAAGAGCGGGACTGCAGTATATCGGTACGCTGGCAGAAGATTCCCGTCTAAACCTCAGTCAACCTTCCGTTGTGCTCCGACTGAACATTCAAAATGTCTATAATACAGGTTTGGTATTTTCCCTGTATGGCAGAACGTACTACGATCTGTCGGATATCTACAGCCGATACGGTGATAAAAACAGAATGAAAAACCGGATGTATGATTTTTCCTTACAGAAAGCAGATGCAAATGCTCCTATGGGATACGGTATCGGTAGACTCTCGTCCGAATATGTCGGTGGAATGGGAACGTTTGATGGTGGCCAATTTTTTTATCGGTACGATAATTTTACATCGGGATTTCTTTATGGCGCCAAGGTGCAGGATCGAACAATCGGAATCGATGCGAATGAAACCAAAGGAGCATTTTTTGTTAATGCAAAATTCGGTTCCGATTTTCTGCATCAATACAGTGGAACTGTGGCGTACGGAAGACAGTTGGTAAAGGGGAATATGGATCGGGAATTTTTTTACCTCCAGAATTTTTTCATGATGGGTTCCGAACTTTCGTTCTATGAAAGTTCTGAGTTTGAGCTGAATGACATCGATAAAGGAGTAAAATCCAGAACATTTAAATTATCGAATACATTCTTTTCAATTAATTATTACCCGCTGCAATGGCTCTCTTCAAATATCGGATATGACGGAACGCGTTCGGTGTATTTGTTTGAATCGATGAAATCCATTTCTGATACGTTGTTGGACAAAAATATTATGAACGGGTTTCGCGCCGGTGCGACCATACGCCTGCCATATTTTATGTCTCTGTCGGGAAATATTTCCTACCGGTCGAAGAAAGGAGATTCGCGCGATTCACGTAACATCAGCGGCACATATCGTATCTCCGATCTTCTTCAAACAGAGATTGGTGCCGGACTCCGGTATGCCGATATCCGCGGAGTTTATTCGGACGGGACGAACATCACATTCGATCTGGATCGGACATTCTTTTCTGCAATGTCGCTGGCTCTCCGGTATGATTATTACAAATATTCGATTCTGGTGCTTCATCAATCGTACACAACGCACACCCTAACACTGAATTCAAGTTACCGGTTCTCCAAACGGCTTTTCTCTTCGTTTGCAGTGGATGGAATTTTGGACAACACCATGAATAGCGTCAGAGTTTATGCAGAGCTAGGATATCGATTTTGAGGAAGACTCAATGAATGATACGGTAATTACTCTTTTTATTACGATTATCCTGATTGCCGTCACGGTGATTCCATATGTGCGACGCTTTCGAAAAAAGGAAATGAAAGCCCGGACAAAGATGCAACAGATGAAGATCTCCGGCTTGCAAGAGGCAACGATGGTTCATCCTCAGATCGATGCCATGCAATGTATCGGTTGTGCTGCCTGCGTTCGTGCTTGTCCTGAAGGGGAAGTTCTTGGAATCATTGAGGGTAAGGCGACACTTATTCACGGAGCGAAATGTATTGGACATGGTTTGTGTGCGGAAGCATGTCCGGTGGGTGGCATCGAATTATTAATGGCTAAGCCTGGACGGAATGCGGACTTGCCGGTTATTGACGAAAATTTTGAGACAAATGTCCGCGGTATGTTTATCATTGGTGAATTAGGTGGACTGGGTTTGATTAAAAATGCCATCAGGCAGGGAGTAGAGGTGATCGAACATATTGTAACGCAGCAGCATTCTATTACTGATGATGTGTACGATGTTGCCATAATCGGGGCTGGACCGGCAGGATTTGCTGCCGGACTGAAAGCGTTGGAACAGGGATTGCGGTATATCATCTTGGAACAGAATGATATCGGTGGTACTGTCCTCCAATATCCCCGGGCAAAAATTGTGTTGACATCGCCGGTGGAGCTGCCGATATGGGGAAAAGTAAAACTGATGGAAACGAAAAAGGAAGCATTGCTCGATCTGTGGACATCGGTTATCGCGAAAACAGGATTGAAGGTAACAATCGGAGAAAAAGTAACAGATATCGCTTTCGAATCAGATGGAGAACGGTTTACCGTGAAAACAGTTTCATCTCAGGTATATGCAAAATATGTTGTTCTGGCGTTAGGCAGAAGAGGAACACCGAGAAAATTGGGAGTTCCAGGAGAAGACCGTTCGAATGTCTCATATCGGTTGATCGATGCTTCAACATATCAAAATGTTCATGTGATGGTAGTCGGCGGTGGCGATTCCGCCATTGAAGCTGCGATTGGATTGGCAACGCAAAAAAATAACACCGTTTCACTGTCGTACCGTAAAGGTGAATTTACTAGGATAAAAGAACGGAACCGTCAGCACCTTGATGATTTTTCGCGGCGAAAAAAACTGAATGTTTTGTTTCATTCTGAAGTAACAGAAATATCTGAAACTGAAATAGCATTGCAAACGGCAGAGGGCGCTCTGCGGCTGAAAAATGATTTTACCTTTATTTTTGCCGGCGGCGAAATGCCGAATGAGTTTTTGAAAAAAATAGGGATACAAATGCATCTTCAACGCATTGAGTAATGGAGTTTTTTGTCCTTTTTCTCTACCTTTCCCCCGTAACTAACCAGCCGATCCTCTCATTTATAATAAAAACAGCCAAAATGAAGTCAATAGTGAAAATATCAACGCTTAAATTGATGAATTTTTAATCAAAAAGAGACGGCACGCTCTTTGAATCTGTTTTGGCAGTATTTCTATATAATGTCAGTTTCTCCAAGATGATGATAAAGACTATGATGATGTTGTTACGTTTTTTCACGCTCCTGCTCTTGTTCGTTGCTTCCTCTTTAGCATTTTCGCAGACAAATGACGAGTGTTTGGCCTGCCATTCGGATAATTCGCTGACCATGGAAAAAAATGGTAAGACGTTATCCTTGTACGTCAACGACAAACATTTGGGAGCCTCTCCGCACAAAAAATTTTCCTGTACCACATGTCATACCGGTTTTGATCCGAATAACCTTCCTCATAAAGAAGAGATCCGGCCTGTGCAATGTGCTACCTGCCATCAGAAAGAAGTGCAACGACACAACTTCCACAAAACAGTTCTTGGAAAAGGGTCGGATCAAAGTTCGATGTGTAAACAATGTCACGGCAAGCACGATGTTGTTTCTCCAAAAATAGACGGATCAAAATTTAACCGCAAAAATAT
>JALNZH010000268.1 GCA_023229405.1 Bacteroidota bacterium | reverse complement strand
TCTTTCATAATGAATACTCAACAACAAAAAATACACATCATCACCCTTGGCTGCGCAAAGAATACGGTTGATTCTGAAGCATTATACAGTCAGTTGTTGCACAATGATTTTGCGTTAACGGAAACGATTGAAGATGCTGATGTTGCCATTATTAACACGTGCGGATTTATTGATGCGGCAAAGCGTCAATCGGTCGAAACCATTCTTTCCGCAGTGGAACGGAAGAGCTCCGGTCAACTGAGCAAAGTGTATGTGATGGGATGCCTTGTAGAGCGGTACAAGAACGATCTGCAGAAAGAGATTCCGGAGATTGATAATTTTTTCGGAACGAACGAACTGCCGAACATTCTGGAAACGCTTGGTGCCAAGTATAAGTATGAGCTGCTGGGGGAACGGGCTGTTTCGACGCCGAAATATTTTTCCTATGTAAAGATCTCCGAAGGGTGCGACAATCCTTGTTCGTTCTGCGCGATTCCGCTTATGCGCGGGAAACATACGACGAAGCCGGTAGAACAGGTGATGGACGAAACGATGCGTTTAGTGGAAAAGGGTGTGAAAGAGTTAATCGTTATCGGACAGGATACAACATTTTATGGACTGGATCTTTACGGTGAACGGAAACTTGCATCGCTACTCACGTCTCTTGCATCGGTGAAAGAATTGGAATGGATCCGTTTGATGTATGCGTATCCTGCGAAATTTCCGATGGATGTATTACAATCGTTTAGTGACAATCCGAAACTGTGTCGCTACATTGACATGCCGATACAGCATGCAGCGGATAATGTGCTGAAGTCGATGCGGCGGGGAATTACGCGACGTACAACGGAGAATCTTATCGCCAGCATCCGCGCGGCGGTGCCGAACATCGCGCTGAGAACAACGCTTATCGTCGGGTATCCTAACGAAACGGAAGCCGACATTGAAGAACTGGTACAGTTTATTACCGATGTGAAGTTTGACCGGCTTGGCGTGTTTACGTATTCCCAGGAAGACGATACAACGGCGTACAATCTAGGAGATCCGCTGCCGGAAGAGGAAAAAGAGCGGCGGAAAGAATATGTGATGGAAGTACAGCGGGCAATTTCGCTGGAGAAGAATGAATCCAGAATCGGCACGACGGTGCGGGGAGTGATTGAGCGGATAGAAAACGGAAGTTTTGTGGGGCGAACGGAATGGGATGCTCCGGAAATTGATAATGAATTATTTCTTCACGGTTCCGACGATGTAACAATAGGCGATTTTGTGAATGTGAAAATTACTGATGCGACCGAATATGATCTCTACGGAGAGATCGTCACACAATAACAATCATGAAGACAATCCTTCACGATATTATTACACATATCATCGACCGTTGTCATTTCGAGGGCTGGCATAATTTAATTATACACAGGGTAAGCAATATGTCGGTACGATCTACTTCCTCATTTCGCTCCTGCCAAAAAGCAGACAGACAGACTACGGGATTCAGAATGACAGCTTCTGCGCTTATCGTTGGTTTTCTTTTTGCCGCTATTTCATTACCACTTTCCGCACAGGTAGAAGCGAGGAAACCGTACGTTTCATTTGACCTGCCGGAGTTTTTCGTGGATGCATTAAGTTTTTCGTCCGGCGATTCGCTCACGTCTCGTGTTGATATTTATGTTCAGGTGCCGTACGATGCAATCCAATTCGTAAAACGGAATGACCGGTATGTTGCCAGTTATGAAATTTCGGTGAACTTCCTTACGGACGACAATGCATCCGTTTCGGAAAAAGTTTGGACAGAAGAGATTCGGGTACCGCTTTTTGAATTTACCGAATCCAAAAAAAACTTCAGTTTAACGCAGCGCTCCATTGATATTCCTCCGGGCATCTATACACTTCGAGCGCAGGTTCGGGATAACGAGTCTAAAAAAATTTCCTTTGTGGTAAAAAAGATTGTCATCGGGAATTACACGGCAAAAGAACTTGCTATTAGCGATGTGATGTTGGTAAACAGACTTTCCAATGATGGCGAACGCCGTTCCATTTCCCCCAATGTCTCCGGCAATATCGGCGAGAACAACAATTCCTTTTCTATTTTTTACGAAATCTATTCCACCCACAGTTCAGATTCCCTGGTGCTGCACTATACTGTTACGGATATTAAAGGGAGGGAATATCTCAACAAATCGCAGCACTATCGTCTGCGAGGAACACGCGGACAGATTATCACCCGGTTTGACAGCGCGAAATATTCTACCGGATCATATTTGCTGACAGTAGAAGTCCGGTCTGTGAATGACGATCCCAATGAAATACCAGCGATGCGTCAGCGGTCGTTTGTGGTGCGGTGGGGAAACATGCCGATCAGCATTTCGGATATGGATCTTGCCATTAAGCAGATGCGGTATATTGCCAAGGATGATGAATACGATGCGGTGGAAGATGCGACAACGGACGAACAACGGAGGAAATTGTTCGATGAATTCTGGCAGAAGCGCGATCCAAATCCTGCGACGAAACAGAATGAATTTATGGAAGAGTATTACAGCCGGGTGGAATATGCGAACAAACATTTTTCCCATTATCAGCCCGGATGGAAGACCGATATGGGGATGGTGTTTATTATTTTCGGATCGCCGAACAATGTGGAACGGCATCCGTTTGATATCGATTCGAAACCGTATGAAGTCTGGTCGTATTATGATTTTAATAGAAACATTGTTTTTATCGATGAAACCGGATTCGGTGACTATCGATTGCTCACACCCATTTGGGATTTATTACAACGCTTAAAAACAAAGCCTGATTAATAGAACACTGATTTTGGCGAATACAAACACTTATTGTGATTGATCGACGGTTTTCTTTTTTATCCTCGAGAAGTACCCATCATCAACTTCGCAACTAAAAAATACTTGAGCGTCCGTTCCGCACGGCGGAACATTCGATGGAACGATATCACCGCATAGGGAAAATAAAGCCGTTCGCTTTTTGCGGATGGCTTTTGTTGTTGTACGGCATTGCGATTGCGCAGACGAAAATCGGTTCCGTTGGGTTTGAAGGAAATTCATTTTTCTCGCAGCGCCAACTACTAGAAAATATTCCTTCTCGTCCCGGACAGCTTTTGTCGACGTTTCCCCAATACGTTTCTGTACTGGAAGAATTGTATCGTTCGGAAGGATTTTATGCGTTTGCGGTCGATTCGTCCGTTTTTACCTATTCGGATGATTCTATCTCAGCAGATATCCTCATCTATATTACTGAACATGAACGGACGCTGATCTCGCAGCTTGTATTGAGCGGTAATACAAATTTCTCTTCGACTCAACTGATTGGATTGATGGAATCATCCGTAGGGTCTGCATTGCAACCATCGGTGTTGGAAGAAGACATTCGATCAATATTGGATCTTTACTCGCGAAACGGATTTCCATTTACTACCGTGACGAGCGACAGTATACGGACTGAAGCAGGGGATCCATCACAACTGATTGTTCAACTAATGATTTCTGAAGGTTCCCGGCTGGTAATGAACGAAATTCGAGTGGAAGGGAACAGTGTGACATCGGCGGATGTTGTGGCGCGAGAAGTGAGGATGCGTTCGGGAATGCTTTTCGATCAGGATCGTGTGGAAGAAATTCGAAAACGCTTGGAGCGGCTGCAATTATTCACTTCGGTTGCAGAGCCACAATTGTATGTGCTTGCGGGTTCCGTTGGCGATACGTTACGCGGCGGATTATTGATTACCGTGACGGAAGGAAATACGAACACGTTCGACGGGATTATCGGTTACGTTCCCCCTGTGCCGCCGACGAAAGAAGGATATTTTACTGGGAACGTATTTGTTGCCATGCGGAATCTTTTTGGCACCGGACGCAAGGCGCTGATACAATGGCAGCGTGAAACGGAATTAACGCAGGAATTAGAACTGCAATACAAAGAACCATGGCTCTTCGGCGTGCCGTTGTCAATCGGCGGATTACTTCAGCAGAGGAAACAGGACTCCTCATTTGTGCGAACGAAAGCGGAACTGCGGGGAGAGTATGCGGTGACAGAAGCACTATCGGTGGCGGGAAATCTTTCGACCGAGTCTGTGTATCCGTCTTCATCGGTACAGCAATTTTCCGTCTTTGAAAGTAATGCACTCTCTGTCGGTGCAGAAATTGTGTATGACACCAGGGATAATCTCCGCAATCCGACCGGAGGCGTGCGGTATTCGACTGTGATACAGCGGGGAAATAAAGAAATTACCGGTCCGGAAAAATATTTACATCTTGCAGGTGAGCGGTATTCCAGCGTGCAAAAATATACAATGGATGCTGAGTTTTATTTCACGACATTTTTCCGCCAGGTGATTATGATGGGACTGCATGGAAAGCAAATTTCGTCTTCCCGACTTGAACTGAGTGACTTATTTTCTTTTGGCGGAACGACGACGTTACGCGGATATCGCGAAAATCAATTTTTTGCTTCTCGAATTGTGTACATTAATACCGAATATCGGTTCCTCACTGGCCGCGCATCATCGTTGTTCGGATTTGTCGATGCAGGATATTTTTCGCGTCCTTCTGATGTGCTGCATTCAACAGTCCGCCAGGAGCGCAGTCTTTACGGATATGGTATCGGCGCGAGAATAGAGACCGGACTGGGTATTTTGAATATCAATTACGCATTGGGAGAAGGGGATAGTTTTAGTAACGGGAAAATTCATGTGGGGATTATTAATGAGTTTTAGCGAAGGTCATAAAAGTATAGCTTTAACAATAATCCTACTTGTCTAAAATACGTTAACGATAGAAATGAAAATTACTTACTGTTGGTACGCAAAATAGAACAACTGGTTATGGTGAGCACGGCGCAGGCTTAACCTCTTAGGTTATCCTTCTGCCAACGTATGTGAGTATCGTCGGGCAGGTAACGTGAGCTTTGAACCAGATTCTTCCGCTTCGATGCGCTTGGCGTTAGAATGACGGAGTTGATTATTCTTTTGATAAAAAAAATACAATGTACTTCATAAAGCCATACATTACACTTATACGCCCTGTTAATTTCGTTATTACCGGTCTTTCAATTTTAGTTGCGTGCCTTCTGGCGGGAGGAACACAGCAGCAGCTGCTCATTATTGTTTTTGCATCGATTAGCGGTGCATTGATTGCAGCGGGGGGAATGGTGATTAATGATATTCTGGATGTGGATATCGACCGCATCAACAAACCGGAACGACCGATTCCCAGCGGAGCGGTTGAAAAGTATGATGCGATGATGTTCTACGGCGCACTGACCGGTGCAGGTATGATTATGGCTGCATATACAACCAG
>JALNZH010000267.1 GCA_023229405.1 Bacteroidota bacterium | reverse complement strand
AGTGCAGTAACTGACCGTTGGTCATATTATTGAACGTGTGTACACATCTCCGCCACAGCAATTTCTGACCACACTCCAACGAAAGTGCTTTCTTCGGACGAACTGCTTCAATAGAACACACACCGGATCGCTGAATGTCATTATGGGAATCACCGAACGAAAAGAACGAGAGAAAGAAAGCCGCAAAGAGTCGATCATCGACGCCGCTCAGAAAGTCTTCTTCGAAAAAGGTTTGAATCTCTCTACCATGGACGAGATTGCTGAAACGGCAGAGCTCGCCAAGGGAACCTTATATCTGTATTATCACAGCAAGGAAGATCTGTATCTAGACGTCATGATGAGGGGATTGAAGATCTTGCGGACGATGTTCAAAACAGTCATCGATCACAAACTGCCGGTTGTTCAAACTCTCGTGATGCTGGCGGACACTTATACTGCATTTTACGAAACGAATAAAAACTACTTTCGCATGATGCATTTTTTTAACACGCCGCAGTTTCACAAACAGGTTTCAGAAGAAATGATGCAGTCCTGCGACCGGTTCAATCAATCGCTCTGGACGATGATCACCGAGATCATTGAACGCGGAATGACGGAGAAGAAACTTCGGGCAGACCTCAATCCGCTTGAGATCGCCATTATTATGTGGTCCAACGCCTCAACACTGCTCATGAGAATTGACAACCAGCACGAGATGTTCATGAAAAAAATGAATATCGACTTAAACAATACGCTTCGCATGTCGAACATGCTACTATTGGAGTCTGTCATGACCGAACACGGCAAACAAGAATTGCGCACAGTTTAAAATTACCACGAGGGAACCATGAAAAATATTGTCACGATCGTTTCAGTACTTTACATCATCGTCATGCAATCCATGACCGCGCAAAATACCGATACGACTCGCCTCCCACTCACGATCGATGCCGCAGTCCGATTGGCCGTGCAGCACAATGCCGAACTCCAATCCGCACGCCTGGAAGTGAAACGCTCCGATGCACGCGTGATGGAAGCGTGGGGATACACAATGCCGTCCGTTGATCTGAGCGGAACATTCAACCATATCATTGAAAAACCGAAAAGTTATTTTCCCGATGCGATCTATTATCCGCTGGTGAAATTAATGGACTCTTCTGCACGCGTTCCACGGCCGACCGGGCAACTGATCGAACTCCCCTTTTCCATGACTCCCACAAATAGTGCGAATGCCGCTCTGAATGTCAGACAAATTCTTTTTAACGGATCGGTCTTCATCGGTGTTGGCGCAGCATCTATTTATTCAGAATTGTCTCGCGATGTTTTTTTGCAAAAGAAGGTGGAAACAGTTGCCAAAGTACGGAAGGCATATTACGGCGCATTGTTAGCACGCGAAGCGTTGTTGATGATGCGATCCAATCTAATAAATGCTGAGGAAAATCTGAAAAATGTACAACTCATGCGAACTCAGGGAATTGTTTCAGAATACGACGAACTCCGCGCTACGGTGGGTGTGGACAACCTCCGCCCAGTCGTCCTGCAGAGTGAAACAAATTACAATCTCGCCGTCGACAATCTGCGTAATACGATCGGCATCGGGGATTCAGTGAACATCATTCCTTCTGAAGGACTAGTGTTGCAAGAAGTAGACGAAGGAATCGTACAATCGGCTGATCAGGCTGTGCTGGAATCGAATCCGAATCTGAATATTGTAAAACATCAGATTGAATTAAACTCTGCTTCGGTCAATGCGGAGCGGGCGAACTATTTGCCGACTATCGTGGCCTTTGGTTCGTATTCTTACACCGCAATTAAAGACAATTACCGGATCTCGACGAATGATTTTTATAAAACCGCTCAGGTAGGATTGAATTTTTCCTTGAATCTGTTCCAGGGACTTCAAACAAATTCCCGCATTGAACAGGCGCAATTAGAGCGGCAAAAAACCGAAGAGCAAAAAGGAAGTCTCGAACGAAACTTGCAAATGGGAATTCGTTCCCTGATTGGAAATTTGCGACAGGCACGAAAACGCATAGATGCACAGCAGAAAACGGTAGAAACTGCAGAACGCGGATACAAAATCGTCACAACCAGGTTCCTCTCCAACGCAGCAACACAGTTGGAAGTGAATGATGCCCAATTGGCACTGTCGCAAGCGAAAGTGAACCGTATGCAATCCATCTACGATTATCTTGTCGCCGCATCCGAATTGGATTCGATGCTGGGGCGACTGCCGGAGAACGCCAACGAAATGGATTGAATGCAACGATAAGACAAGTCATTGCTTCAACCTAGCAACCAAGAAATTATTGAGAAATAATTTATCAAAAGGATAAAATAATGAAACAGATCATGCTATCAACAACGCTGCTTCTTTTCATCTTTACTGCAACAAGTTTCATGTCCTGCAAAAAAAATGAGACGGCTGCCGTCACACAAAAAATTCAACCAGTCAATGTCACCGTTCAACAAATGAAACCATCGCAAATGATTGACGGCCTCCAGGTTTCTGGTACCGTCAAAGCATTCGAAGATGTGATGATGAGTCCCGAAGAAGGAGGCATTGTTAAAGAATGGAAAAAGAAACGGGGAGATCGTGTAAAAAAGGGAGATCTTATAGTTGTATTGAAAGACGAGGTAGTAAAAGCAAGCTATGAAGCTGCTGATGCCCAATATAAGATGGCTCAGTTAAATGTGGAAAAACAGCAATCAGTCTACGAACAACAGGGAATTAGTGAACTGCAGTATAAGAATATGGTGTATGGTCGGGACGCAGCAAAAGCCAACGCAGATCTGATGAACGCGCGTTGGGAGCGTACGAAGCTCCGTAGTCCGATTAACGGAATCGTCGATAATACTGTTCCGAATGAAGGTGAAATGGCTCCTCCAGGCATTCCGATTGCCCGTGTCGTAAATCTGGAAACGATAAAGATTCAGGCAGAAATTCCCGAGATGTACTCCGGTGCGATAAAAGTCGGCACGTCTGCATCTGTAATGTTTGATGCCGTGCAGGGCGAAACACTCACCGGAAAAGTGACGTTCGTCGGATCAACCGTCTCAGCCGCGAACCGCACCATGGCAATCGAAATTCTCTTACCAAATCCACACGGGAAACTGAAACCGGAGATGGTGGCCAAGGTGAATCTTATCCGGCAGAAAAAAAACGATGCGATTCTTGTCAGCGAAAACATAGTCCAGCTAGTAGATCGTGACCGCTACATTGTCTATGTGGAACACAACGGCGTCGCAGAAGAACGCCGTGTAAAAATCGGCGGACGCCAGGGAAGTTTTGTCGAGATCGTTGAAGGATTGAGAGCAGGTGAAATGCTGATTGTTTCGGGGTATCAGAAATTAGTGAACGGTTCGCCGGTGGTCATCACACAATAAAACCACCGTAAGGCACAAGAACAAAAGCAGTGTCATTTCTCATCCCGCGTTAGTGGGATGAGAAATCTCAGAAATTCAAAAAAATAAAAATCCTTGTCGTCCCGGCACGATAACCAGCTGTAAGGGATGCACTACAGCGTAATAATCTCTACCAGCACAGCTGGATTGCTTCGTTCAGAAAGAAACAGTCGGGATTGCAAGGATAGCAAATTGCTATTGAGCTCCACCACCTACAAGAAAACAGATTCAAGAATGCCCAGTTTTTTTACCGGGATCAGGAGAATAGAAAATGAAAATATGGAACATAGCAGTTGATAATAAAACGGCTGTCTATCTGTTAATGATTCTCATCGTCGTTTTTGGATATACTTCCTACACCGGGCTTCCGCGCGAAGCAACTCCGGATATCACCATCCCGCTTGTTATCGTCGCTACACCGTATATCGGCGTCTCGCCGGTAGATATCGAAGGGCTGATCTCACAACCGCTCGAGAGAGCACTGAAAGGATTGAAGGATATAAAACAGATCTCCTCCGTCTCCAAAGAAGGGCTCTCGACGATCCGCGTTGAATTCAATACTGGTATAGATGTCGATGAAGCACTTCGCCGGGTGCGGGATAAAGTCAACTCCGCACGAAACCAACTCCCGGCGGATATTCTTGATCCGATCGTGTCTGAAGTTAATTTCAGCGAATTCCCCATTATGTATGTGAACGTGGTCGGTAATGTAGGCCTGGCACGGTTGAAGAATATCGCCGAAGAACTGCAGGATAAAATTGAAGGGATTCAGGGTGTTTTGCGGGCAGATGTGACTGGCGGATTGCAACCGGAAATACAGGTAAATGTGGATGTGTACCGCATGAATGCTTATCAGGTTAGTTTCGACGACGTTGCCGGAGCGATTCGCGCTGAGAATCTTTCCATTCCTGGAGGAACGATTGAAACCACGGAAAAGAATTTAACGGTGCGAGTTCCTGGTGAGTTCAAACAAGTGAAGCCGCTCGAGGACATCGTATTAAAGATTCAGAACGGCAAACCGATCTACCTGCGGGACGTAGCAACGGTGGATTATTCATTTGAGGACAGGCAGACAATGGCGCGGCTCAATAATGCCGATGTTGTTTCACTGGCAGTAAGGAAACGCGGCGGCGAAAACTTGATCCGTATCGCCGATGAAGTAACGAAGATCGTCGACGCAGAACAGAAAAATCTTCCGAACGGCATCACGCTAGAAATCTCCAATGACCAGTCCCGATTTATCAAACGGATGGTGCATGAACTGGAGAACAGCATTTATACCGGTATGTTCCTGGTCGTCCTTTCCCTTTTCATGTTCTTCGGCTTCAAAAATTCACTGCTCATTTCAACGGCAATTCCCCTTTCAATGTTCGTTGGTTATATCGTCCTCGGCGTGATGGGTGTGACACTAAATATGGTAGTGTTGTTCGCGCTTGTTCTGGCGCTTGGCATTCTGGTGGACGATGCAATTGTGGTTATCGAGAATACCTACCGCCATCAACAGGAATACGATGAACCGCCGAACTCCGCTGCCAAAAACGCGGCCGGTGAAGTTTTTGTTCCCGTGTTAACTTCAACGATCACGATCCTTTCCGCTTTTATACCGTTGCTCTTCTGGCCTGGTATCGTCGGAGAGTTTATGAAATTTCTTCCAATCACCCTTATCGTAACGCTGACGGCATCGTTATTCGTTGCGTATGTGATCAGTCCGGTGCAAGCTGCCCAGTGGATCAATTACAAGAAAGAGATCAAAAAGGCAAAATATAATCTTGAGCACCCGCACTGGTATAAAAAATACAATCCACTGACATGGCTCTATCATGAAGTGGACATTATTTTTTTTCCATGGGTACAAAAAAAATATGTTGCAACATTACGCTGGACGCTCAACAATAAGTGGAAGACCATCA
>JALNZH010000002.1 GCA_023229405.1 Bacteroidota bacterium | reverse complement strand
GTATTTACCCAGGTTAGTTTTACAGGATCGGGAAACGTAGGCCGTGTCCCGCTGTTGAAGTCGAATGTTGGTATTGTAATTTCAGAAGCAGATTGAGAAAAATTTTCAGGTTTTGTGGGGACGACGGTGCTTGCCGTGACCATCTTTCCATTGTAATTCACCTGTAATTCATATTCCTTATTTTCAGCAATTACAAGTGAGCTATCAACATAATTACCGCCTCCTACCGATAACAGTTGACGGGTAATGGTATCCACCGTTACCGTAACGGTTAAAGTATTAATATCTACCACATTGGTACTGCTCGTGCCATAAGGAATGACCGTTCTAATCTTTACGCTGAGTGGTTGTCCCACTTTTAAATACGCTTCAACAACGGGAACGTTTGCCGTATCTAATTCTGTGAAGCTATTGTCACTACAGGAAGAGTAAAGAAAAACGAAGGGAAACATAAAAATAAAAATAGCTTTCATATTCATTACCGATTTTTAGAATGTTAAACTAAGGGTGATGTTTGGAGTAAACCCTATATAATTAATGCTCGTCTCAATAATCTCTCCTTCCACGATCTGAAACTCTTTATACCACACATTTTTTCTGCTGTACACATTAAACAGTGAAAGACCGACAGATCCAATCTCCCTTTTATCGTCCTCATCAATAAATTTATAATTCACTGCAACATCAAGGCGGTGATAATCTGGGAATCGAATGCCGTTCTTTGTTCCAACAGTGTAGTAGTCTTGAGTCGTCCCGTCGAGAAGAGTCATTGTGTATGCGCCAAGGGGTGCAGTGTAGGGGCGTCCGGTTGCGTAGATCCATGTTGCAGAAAAATTCCATTGCTTCCAATTATAGAGAGAAACGATCTTCAATTCATGCGTGACGTCGTGATTAGCAGGATAATAATTCTTTGAATATATGTCGAATTTGTTCATTGCTTGACCGAGCGTGTAACTTACCCATCCGCTGATCTTGCCGTATTTTTTTTGCACAAGAAATTCTATTCCGCGCGCATATCCTGAGCCATGGAAGAAATTCTCTTCGTATGTAAGCCCCCGCTGTCGGAAGTTTGGAGTATATCGAAGAGAATATTCGGAAAGATTATCAAGAATTTTATAATATGCTTCGGCGCTGAATAAATATCCCCATTCTTCGTAGGACGTTCCAGCGACGAAATGAATCGCAGAACTTACTGGAATTCGACTTTTATCGGATAGTATCCAGAAATCCCTGCTGCCGGAAAGAATATCTTCACGAGTAATTCGGTTTGCAAATTGATGATACAATCCCGTGGCAAAATTGAATGAAAGTTCTTCGGAATAATGATAGTGAGCGGATAATCGAGGTTCTATATACACCGAGTTCGTTTGATCGAACCATGTCGCACGCAATCCGGGTTTAATGTGTAGCCGTTCATCGAAAAGATCCACTCCGGATTCTCCATATCCACCGATGATCATTCCGTTGTTTCTTCTGTCCAGAATTTTGATCGTATCGTTCTGAGCGAACGAATATGAAATATCATACCGCGTAGCAAATAATCCGAATCCTAACTGACTTGATTGTGAAATGTCATAATTGTAATCGTTTTTAAAACTGAAGTCGTACAGATCGTTGTTTTCAAGCGTACCCTGTTTGAACTCGCGCGTTTCTCCGTCTGGCATGCTGACCGATCCTTTGTTCGTTCTGTCACGATCGCTGTAGTAATTGGAAAAACTGATGAGTGTCGCACTGGTAAACTCCGGATTCCATTTCCTGCTCCACTTTACACTACTTCCGATGTTCCCGTAGTTCGTCAGATCATTAATCTCGAAATTAAAATTTCCCCGGCCGCCTGGAAGAGAGGAAGATGCCTCCGGTTTTTGGCCGTTGTCCAAGTTATCGGCACCGTTATAGAGACTCAACGAAATCACATCATCGTCACCTGAATGGTAGGTCAGTTTTCCGTTCAAGTCATAAAAATACGAGGAAACAGTATTCTCAGAACTGCCGAACCCTCCACCCATAGCGGGACGCTGTATAGTATTGGTATTTTCGGTATTATACTTATCGAAGATCTTCGAGTATATCCCTCCTTCCCACGATCGACGGAATGCCAATAGGTAGGAAATTTTTTTCCCAATCGGCCCCTCGATGATCCCGTCCGCACTCAGTAATGTCATGTTCCCTGCAATATTCGTCCTCTTCGAATTGCCGTCCTTGCCGGTGATCTCAGTGACGCTCGAAAGCCTTTCACCAAACTTCGATTCGAAACCGCTTTTGTGCAGTTGCACATCCTTCACTGCGTTGGCATTGAATGCGCTAAAAAATCCATAAAGATGATCGACGTGGTATACCGTGAAGCCGTCATACACAATCAGATTCTGGTCCGGTGTCCCGCCTCGAACGTACAGGCCAGACGAATTCTCATTACTTCCACTGACTCCAGGCATCAACTGGAACGCCCGCATGATATCTTTGTCGCCGACATTCGGCAGCATCGCAAGTTGTTGCGGCGACATCGTAATTGTGCTTGCTTGCGTACTGCTCATACTCATGATATCTTCTGTCTCTGCTTCGATGGTCACGCTGCGCATTTCAACCGTCACTGCTTCTAGCTCCACGATGAGTCGCGACGTTAACTGTTTTGATGTCAGCAAGATCTCTTTACTTTTGTATCCGATGTATGATGCGACCATAACACAGGTGTCATTTGAAACGTTAAAAATCGTAAACAATCCGTTTGTATTCGCCATCGAACCTTTTTTAGTTCCCTTGATTGTGACGCTTGCATACGGCAAAGTCTCACCAGTTTTTTTATCTTTGATAATTCCTGTTATGGTGATCGTCGTTGTATCTTTGTTTGAAGTCGTTACAGTTTGCTGTCCGAATGATATTTGCGCTCCTGCTCCATGCAAGATCATTATGATGAGCGCTATGCATGTTAGAGGCATTAGCAAAGATTGTATTGTCATAGATAATTTGATAATTATTTAGAAATTAATATTACTACCTATTGGACAATCAAAGCGCCCTATTTATTCCATTGAACAAACAATTGTGGTGATTATTTATCGTTTGACGCGTCTAATCCATTACAATAACGGGAATAAAAAAGGTTATTCCGTTGTCTAATGGAATGAATACGCAAGAAAGAATTATCGAAAAGGAAGTGTGACCGAAAAAGAATTATTGCATCTTGCTCGAACGGGTGATCAGAGAGCGTTTGAAGAACTGGTACAACGGTATGAATCGAGGGTTGCCGCAACGGTTAAAGGAATGTTGGGTAACAAAGACGATGCCGAAGATATCGGACAGGAAGTATTTATCCGTTTTTACCATGCACTCTCAGCATTCCGGGAAGAATCATCTCTCGGCACGTATCTTACACGCATCGCAATCAATCTTTCGTTGAACGAACTGAAGAGACGTAAGAGGAAATTCTTATTTTTTATTCCGTTATCTGACGAAGTATCTGACAGCACAATTCTTATGACATCACTAAATGAAACAAACGACGTGAAAGAAATATTGCAGAATGCTCTACTTCAAATTTCACCGGAATTTCGCGCTGTTGTTATTCTCCGCTTGATCGACGGCTACTCGACAGAAGAGACTGCAAAACTGCTCAACGTTCCGGTTGGCACCGTCTTATCACGACTCGCCAGAGCGCAACAAAAACTGCGGGGAATTTTGAAGCCATTAATCTGAGAGACTTTATGAACACTTCAATTACTACTCTGTTGTATCGTTCATTCGATGCTGCTCTTTCATTGGAAGAACAATCTTTATTGAACAAAGCCTTGATATCTACCGCTGAACTATCTGAAGAGCATCGCCAGATAGAGAAATTAAGAACGGTATTACAAGAATTATCCGTCCAATCATTTTCAGAACGGTTCATTGAAGAATTACTGTATCGCATATCAAAAAATATTATCAGTAAACAAGAATATTGGGAATCGCTGCTGTGGGCATTTCGAAGAGTCGTTGTTATTGGATCCCTGCTGCTGGTAATATTGAGCACGTATAATTTGCATGTTACACAAAGCATTTCGCTTGATGCATTGTTTCATTTTTCGTTTTGGGAAACAGCTGATATTACACAGATAGACACTTTTCAGAGATGAACGTATGAACACAAAACTAAAAACTGTCCTAATGTTTTCTGGAACACTTATCATCGGAATTATGATCGGTGTTATTGGTGATTCTCTCTTCCGAGCAGAGCGTGAACAGGAGTTCTGGCGATTGCCGCCACAAGAACGCATCAGCAGCATTCTGAAGAAAGAATTGGATTTGAACGAACAACAACAATCGCGTATCGATAGTATTCTTGCCTCTCATTTCCCGCCGCCTAAAGCTGTTCAAATCATGTCAGATCCAACATTACTCGTCCTGCGTCGGCTAGAAGAAGAAATTACGCCAGTTTTAAATGATGCTCAGAAAAAAAAGTTCAGTGAGCGTATGGAAATAATGTCGAAAAACTCAATTGCGATGCGTGTAGCAATGTTGAAAGATTATTTACAGTTGACAGAAAAACAACAACAGCAGTTGACACAACTATTCAGTGAAAAAGAAAAACAGATTAAAAAGGGACCAACAAGATTTCTTGCTTTTCACGATTCGGTGCAGTTTAAAATTGGGATGGAAAGGAGCGATTTTTTCCGTGATTCGTTACCGGGGAGGATTAGAGACGGAAGGGTTTTCTTTCCCCGCGATTCATTGCCGCACCCAGGAATGATGATATTCTTCGATTCAACACAAAAGGAGTTGGAATCTATCTTGACGCTGGAACAACAGCGGAAATTTCAGATGAGACCACGTGGAATTGGAGAGTAAATGAACACTACTTATAAAATTAAAGAAGGTATTTGGCACAATAATGAAGGTCTAAAACGGAAAGTGTGGATTGAATGTGAAGAAAATGCTTCTCTAACACAGAAAACCGATGTGATAACCATGGATGAACATTGTAAGGATAAATTGTTCTTGGTATGGTTTGAAATTGGATTGAACACCCCTGATGTGAAATGGGGGCAATATGAATCAATTGATCTAGCGGAAAGAGATATCGAAATAGTTGTGATGCAAAAAATTCAATGGCAATTTCAAGCATGACGAACATATTGCCAAAAGTCTTTTTAACCGACCAAGTTTGTTAGTATGAATAATATTCTTCCAAAAGTTTCGCTTTCGTTATTTCTCCTTCTTATTGGTTCATTCATAGGTTGTTCAAATTTATCAACACCAATCGCAAGTCGGTGGACTGATTCATCAATTGTGATCGACGGAAAAATCAACGATTGGGTCACAGCAACAACGTACGATCAGAGAGCAAAAATATCGTACGGCTTTCAAAATGACAGTGATTATCTCTACATCCTTTTCCGCCCTACAAAAAAAATGCTTCGGCAAGCAATGATGTTTGGTTTTACAATCTGGTTCGATGCGGAAGGTGAAAATAAGAAACGACTTGGCATTCGTTTTCCGATTGGAATGATGAATTATACACATGGCAATTTATCTCCTATGGAAATGATGGGGGGTGAATTTTCAGACATAATGAAGCAACGGCTTTCCGAAATGTTACACGAGTTTGATATCCTCTATCCTGAAGAAGACGATAAATTCCGTTTCTCAAAATATTTAAGAAATGGAATTGACATTGCATTAAATGATTCACTTGAAGAAGCTGTGTACGAAATGAAAATTCCTTTTCGCAAAATTGAACCGCATGATGTTCCTTATAACATTTCTTCTCTTTCAAGCCCAATTTGTATAGGATTTGAGCTTGGAATATTTGACCACTCGAAAGTTAGAGAAGAGATACCTGATAGACCCGAGGGTGGAACACCCCCCGGAGGAATGGGCCGCGAGAGCAGACGAGGCGGTGGAAGATTTCCGGTAGGTGGAATGGCTCGACAAAATATTATTCTGGACGCGTGGTTCTTTGTGCAATTAGCATCGAGTATCACTTTCTCTAAAATAATCGACCAATAATTCTGAACAGATATATGTTAAGTGGGCAAAATGAAGTTTGATAAATTATTAAATAATAGGTGCCTGGTGCAATTCTGAAAAGAAAAACCGTAAAGTGGAAATTCAAGGGCACAATAATGACGAACAAAAATGATTTTCTGTTTGGTATGAGTCAGATCAAGAACCTTTTAGAGTAATTAGCAGTCTATTCGAATCATTATATGTTGCAGAGCAATCAGCGGAAAAAATAGTTAGTCAAAAATTACAATGGTATGCCGTCACCTAATTAATCATGGCTTTTTGTTTTTCCCGATTGCATTATGCCTTGCTGTCAATTGCTCTGATACTATTTTAGGTGTATTGAAATATTTCTTATCGTGCAAATTGTTTTACCGCGTTGCATATTAAAACTGAATTCATTGTTGCCGTCGATCTGCTAACAGACTGCTAACAACTCTCCTAAAAATCGACCTTAAAGTGACGAATTTAACTCAAAAACGTCTAACGAGGATTTTTTCAAGCTTGTAACACGGGTTCGATTCCAGTTGGGAGTACAATACAATTTCACAATTGCTGAACCGGGTAATTGTGAAATTGTCGTTTTAGAGAACATTTCTTACGAAAAACAATTCTGCAGTTCCACACTTATCAAGTTCTACAATTCTTCCCGCCCACAGACAAAGTGTATAAAAATTGAGGTTTGGTATACAAAACGGTATACACCTTTTTTACTCGGACTTTGAATCACTGCTCCCCTGACAAATAACGATAAAACTTGGATATTTTTTGTTTATTCAGCAATGTTTGACTTTGTCTTACATTTGTAATGCATTGAAGAAATACAAGGAGAGAATTCTATGGCACGAACAGCAATGGTACAGGCACGAATGGAACCGAATTTAAAACATAATGTAGAAAAGATATTTTCTGCCGTCGGTCTTAGTGCGACTGAGGCGATAACGGTATTTTATAAGCAAGTGGAATTAATGCGGGGTATACCGTTTGAAGTGAAGATACCAAACAACGAAACTCTCGCGGCGATTGCTGAAGGTCGCAAAGGACGCGGAAAGAAGTTCAAGTCAACGAAAGCACTTTTTCAGGAGCTTTCAAAGTAATGGTCTCTATACGGCGAGTATCAAAATTTAATGCCGACTATAAACGATGCCTGAAGCGTGGTTACAATATAGATTTGCTTCATGCAATTATTGAATCTCTAGCAAATGGAAAAAGCTCGATTCCCACTTCAAAGACCATCCTTTACAAGGTGAATTTAAGGATTGCAGAGAATGTCATATACAACCGGACTGGCTCTTAATTTACATGCTTACCAGTTCAGAGCTTGTTTTAGTGCGTACTGGAACACACTCTGATTTATTTGATTAAAAATTTCATACTATTTTATGGTTTGATTTTTCCCAGGCTCCCTCCACTACCTCATCATAACCAGCTTCTTTGTCTCAACAAATGCCTTTAATTTTCTTACTGAAGTAACTTCAATACCGTAAAAGTAAATAATTTGCTCACATCGGACTATCCATCGCCATAGGCGATGGCTTTCCGCCCGATGTGTGGCTTCGCCACCGCAAATTATTTCAAAGCTCTAACAGGCGAAGCCAATTGTTAATGACCGCCGCCAGAGGCGGCGGTTTTCCACGTTAAAATAAAATTCAGATCGGTATGTCCGTAGTCAATGACGAAGATGCAATGATAACTTCTGTACTATCTCATGACCTTTTTTGCGAAAAGAATTTTTTTCGATAATGGATCCAGATGTGATCGTATCAACCGGTAAATTGAATGAATATTGTGAGGACACTGCCTGGAAGAAAAAATTCGTGAATGTTGCGATGGAGATGCTTCTTTTCATGGGACCCACCGCTTGTATGAATTTTCATTTCATACTATCAAAAAAATACAAGGAACTAGGAGGTAATGCAATTGAAAGATTCTTCCGTCATTCTCATGACGCTTATTCACGCATCAAGTGATTCAGTCGTAGATGAATCCGGTGAAGATTCAGTGCAGCTTTCAGTCCCAACAGGATCAATCTCCCGACTCATTTATTCCCAGAACGATAACAGATTTAATGCAGCACTCGGGGGATTTGGCGGGCTCTTACTCGGAGGAATCGCCGCAAAATCGATTTTCGATTTCAATGACAATGGATCTTCCATCAAAGGATTTGTAACGGTTATTACCTGTAGAGTTGTTGGAGCGTTGATTGGTTACGATCACGAAACAATGTTACCGTATTCCTTCCCGTCGCAGAAAAAAAAAATTTATTTTCGTTCCAACAGAACAAAATAATTGTCCTCCGAACTAATATTGTACAAACGGAGCAATGTTTCTTTATTTGAGATCCAATAGCGTGAAAACTCTTCCGATTCAGGCGTTCGGTCTTTTCCGAGAACAATATAGCGATCAGCAACAGTAAGCAGTGTGTCGCCGGAAAAATACATTACGTTAAACGTTTTTAAGGGTAAACAGCTGGAGATCATAATCCGTTGACCGACCCCGTATCCTGTCAGCAATGCAATAGAACCGCCATTATATCTTTTTTGAATCTCTTCACCCAGTGCTGCGGCAGTTCGCGACCGCGAATCAAAACTTTTTGATGCATCGTTAAATAGTGCCACTCCAACGGATGGTACGGCAATCTGAACAAACGGCATTGCATAAAAACAGATCACAACAAAAGCATGCACGATCTTTGATCGAATCTTCTGAAACAATTCTTGCAGACATAACGCACTTGCAACGGAGAGGAATAATCCGAATGTGAGAATAAATCTCCAGTTCCACCACCATTGATCGATCTGTACAAAACCGATAAGAATTGCCGCAAGGACGAACCATGCGGGAAGAGAAAAGAACAGGAGAAGAAGCAATTGCTCTTTCCGCGCATATACCTTTTTTAAAAAAAATAGGATAAGTACGCTTGCCATCAACAACATCGGTCCAAAAATCCAGAGTAACGCTTTACCGAGAATGAGAATGATCTCCTGCGGTCGATCATGTAATGTTATTCGAACAGCGTCCGTCCCAACGGAATATGTCCAATGTGCAAATTTCAATGCATCTCCGTAATAAACATAATTCCAGACAAACCAGAAAGCGATCCCAAACCAACCGATTGGTGCGATCAATACGTTCATTATCGCAGAAGATTTCTTTCCTTTATTCCATAATTGCCATCCTTCATAGAGAACAACGAATGAAACAAACGGAGCAAGAAGCCATGCTTCGTAACGGCAGAGTGTTGCACACATGACCGCTAACGCACACACAATAATCCATCGATCTTTTCCCGAACGAAGCCATTTCAACAATGCAAATCCACCGAGTGTTACAAAAAATAATAGCGACATTTCAGTCATCGGCGTTAGCGCAATGTAGATGATATTTGGATTCAGTCCGAACAGAAGTGCAACAAAGAACGCGATTGAGCGTGAGTCGGTGAGTACTTCGACAATGGAAAATAGTAGAAGCCCGGTGCCGACAAAAAATGGAATTCCGATTGCTGCTCCGGCAATTCCCGAATAGAAAAGTGCGTCGAATGCTACAAATGGAAGCAACAGAAGATGTGGAAGCGGAAGCCAGACTGTGCCGATATTGAGAATGCCTAGCTGTTGAGAATCAATGAACTGACGAGCGCGAACAATGTGTGAAACGGCGTCGCCGAAATACATCAACGCGCTTTCATTTTGGAGATATAATAGACTGCACGTTATCCATGCGATACAAAAAAGTAGGACAGCAAGGACATACTCTTCTCTCCCCTTTACAAAGTTTATGTTCGACACATAACGAGTGAATGTATTTTCGCTGTCATTCATAGATAATATTAACAAAGGCTGAACGAAGTTTGGCAGTACGTGTTTTTTGCACCTTCTGAGAGTTTGGAAACGGAATAATACAACTGCATCTTGCATCACTCAGGTGTGTCGATTGCATCACGAATTTTTTGCAATAATTCGTTGGGCATATACGGTTTCTGAATGAAATTATTTAAACCGGCGTTATCCATCTCCAACTTCGTCTCCGGATTGAAAAAGCCGCTTGCGATAATTATTTTTGCTTTCGAGTTAATCTCTCGAATTTTTTTGAAGACCTCACTGCCGTCCAACAAGGGAAGACCTAGATCAGAGAGTACAAGTGATATTTGTTCTTGATGGCCCTTATACATTTCTACTCCCTCTACGCCGTCTACTGCTATTAGTATCGTATAGCCCTTTGAGACAAGGATTGCATTCACTAATTCCCTAAGCAGTTCCTCATCTTCGATGAGCAAAATAGTCTCTGTTCCACCGGGTATTTCCTTGCAATCATTTTTGACCACCACCAATTCTTCAAGAGAGCGTTCTGGTATTGGGAGATAGACAATACAACTCGTCCCCTTTCCTAGTACGCTCCGGATATCGATGAAACCGCTATGATGTTCAACAATACCAAACACCGTTGAAAGACCTAAGCCGGTTCCTTTTCCGGGACCTTTTGTTGTGAAGAATGGCTCAAAGATTCTCAGACGGGTTGCTTCATCCATACCGATTCCCGTATCGACAACTTCGATTTTGACATACAGCCGAGCAGTGATTTTTTTGAATTGCAATTTTATAGCTTCACCTTCGATGGTGCTGGATGAAATTGCAAGCGTTCCGCCATTCGGCATTGCGTCTCGTGCATTCACACAAAGGTTCAACAACACTTGATGTATCTGACTGGCATCGGCAACGATCGCTGGTAAATCCTGTTGGAGAGAAGTGGAGATGACAATGTTTTTTTGGATTGTCTCCCGCAGAAGTATATTGATTTCCGTAATTATATCGTTTATATATACGGTTTCAAAGATCACTTCTGATTTCCTTGCAAACGTGAGAAGCTGTTTCACCAACGACGAGCCCCGCTGTGTTGCATTGATAATTGCCTCAATACTTTGTGAAAGTTTCTTTGGATTTTCTCTAAGATGCTGCAAGAGAGTGGTATGGCCCAAAATGATGCCGAGAATGTTGTTGAAATCGTGGGCAATGCCGCTGGAAAGTGTTCCGATACTTTCAAGTTTTTGGGCTTGATTGAGTTGTGATTCTAAATTTTTTTCTTTTTCCTCCGATTGTTTACGCAAAGTGATATCTCGATGAATGCCCATGAATCCAATAATGTTGTCTTGTTTGTCGAGTATGGGATTATTAGAAACTTCAACGGAAATAAGACTACCACCTTTTGTTTTATTACTGATTTCAGCGGTGAACGCATTCTTCGACAATAGCGTATCCCATAATTGTGAGTAATATGAAAGAGTATTTTTACCTGATTTCAAGATTCGAGGTGTTTGTCCGCAAGCTTCATTTGAAGTATAACCGTAAATGTTTTCAAATGCTGGATTAACATATTGGATTACACCGACAGTATCTGTCATAAAGATTGCATCAGAGGATCGCTCGATGCCCAGGCGAATTTTAAGCAGTTCCTGTTCTGCACGCTTACGTTCTGCTATATCAATTGCTATTCCGATAAGCGTCGGCTTTCCTTCAGTCATAAATATTTTACCGGAGAAAGAATACCGTGTCTTAGTTCTGTTTTTGGAAACAAAATCTACATCTGCAGTTGCATCTTTGCCTGTAATAAATACCTGTCGAATTATTTCTGCTATATACGTTTTGTCTGGTTCTTCAAAAAAGTCCAGCGGTGACATATTCAAAATTTCATCGGATGAATACCCCGAAAGGATTTCAACGTTTTTATTCCAACGCAGGAATTTCCCTTTGTCGTCATAAATGTAAAATAAACCCGGTAAACTGTCGATGATTGCTGTGCTGAAGTTTTTCTCTGCCAGAATGGTTTCTTCAGCATGTTTGCGCTCGGTGATGTCGTTAAAGACTGTGAGCACTGCCGGTTTACCGTCGTAAGGAAACGAAATAGCAGATACCTCAACGTCAATCACTGTTCCGTCCAGCCGAACAAATTTTTCTTCCATTAAAGGGATGGGAACACCATCTCTTAAAGACTGTTGGATGCGGTGTAATGCCAGTTTTTGGTAGTCAGGATGTACAAATTCCATAACAGACTTTCCGATTAGATCAACCGATCTCTCCGCCCCGATTATTGTAGCACATGTACGGTTGGCAAAGACAACATGCCCTTGGCGGTGGACAACCACACCATCGGGCAAGGATTCCACCAGCAGACGGTAATGTTGTTCACTTTCATACAATGCTTCTTCGGCTTGCTTGCGCTCGGTGATATCCTGCTTCAGATTCTCTAAGGCATGATTTAATTCATCGGTTTTCTTGGCTACCTCGGACTCTAGTTTTTTCTGGTAATTACTCATTAAGTCGTCATAGGCTTTAACCTTTAACAGAGACTGAATCCGAGCTAACAGCTCTGTCTTATCAAATGGTGATGAAAGAAATTCATCACAACCTGCTTTAATTCCTTTTATCCGATCTTCTGTTTCTGACTGTACGGTAATTATAATTATCGGAAGCTGACATATTTTCTTATCTTGCCTGATCCTGCGAATAACTTCTAATCCTCCCAAACCAGGCATAATGATGTCGAGCAGAATCAGATCGATTTGATGAGCAGAAAGTTTTTCCAGCGCTTCTTCGCCACTTTCCGCTTTGATAATTTCATATCCCTCCGGAATAAGATATACTTCGAGAAGTTCAATATTTTGTATCTGATCATCGACAACTAAAATTACCGGTTTGGTTTTCATTCTCCGCCTCTTTTGTATTGTGGTATCGGGAGTTCCCTTCTGATACTATTGTAAACCGCTCTGTAAGGTTACATCATTTCCTTTCGGTTATATGTTTTTCTTTTGTAGGTTTTTAATCGTTTGGTCATAATGATCTCCGTACAATTTCTTTGCACACTCTGGGCACACACCATGCGTGAACGTTGCATCGCTATGTGCCATAATGTATCCTTCTACTTGGTTCCAGAACCCTTTATCGTCTCTTATCTTTTTACAATTGGCACATATAGGAATAAGTCCTTGTAGGGTTTTGATGTTGTCTAAAGCGTATTGAAGCTCTTTAATTAATTTCTCACGTTCTTTTGCTCCTTCCGCGAGTGCCTCTTCTGTCCGCTTTCGTTCTGTAATATCTTCAATAGCCAACAAGATGATCAGTTCCTTGCCCAACGCTCGTTGAGTCTGTCGGGCATTTAAAAGCATTGTACGTCTGCCAATGATGGTAAAATCGTGTTCAACTTCGAAGTCGTCAAAGGTAGTTTTTTGGGGAAGAATTGTTTCCAACAGTTCCCGCAGCTTGGGGATATCCCACTGTTTATTACCCAAGTCATAAATATGCTGCCCCACGGTCTCTTCAGGTTTTACCCTAAAGATGTCATAGAAGGAACGACTGACCGTGACAACTCTTAAATCTTTGTCTAAAATGATTAACGATTCACGTACTGTATTGATAATACTTTCAGCATATTCGCGGGCTTCGCTTACTTTGTCATGCAGAGATTTAGTTCTAAGCAGTGAATCTACCTTGGCTAAAAGTTCCATCTTATCAACAGGCTTTGAAATAAAATCATCACACCCAGCTTCAATTCCTTTAACCCGGTCTTCTGTTTCATGCAATGCTGTGACTAAAATTATCGGTATCAATCGAGTTTTATCATCTTGCTTAAGTGTACGGGTGACTTCAAAACCATCCATCGCGGGCATCACTACATCCATCAGTATCAGATCGATTGGGTGAACAGAAAGTTTCAGCAGCGCTTTTTCACCGCTTGTTGCCTTGATAATTTCATAACCCTGCGGAACAAGATATACTTCGAGAAGTTCAATGTTTTGGATTTTGTCATCAACAACTAAGATTACAGGTTTGTCTTTTATTTCCTTAGTAATAAATTGACTAATTTCTTTTGCAAACGTGCGTGAGTTTATCGGCTTACCAATAAATCCACAGTTCGGTATTGAGTTTATTTCTTCTTTGCCTTCTGCCATTACGGAAGCGGTCACAAAAACAATGGGAATATTACGTGTCTCTTTGTCTAGACGTAATGCTTTGGCAGCCTCAGAACCACGCATATCCGGAAGCCGCATATCCATAACGATGATATCAGGTTTTTCTCTCTTGGCGATTGTAATTCCACTGGAAGCATTTTCAGCTCCAAATACTTCGAAGCCAGCGACCTCTAAAAGATCTTTTTCCAACATCAAATTGTTTCCATTGTCGTCGACAACCAATGCTTTCTTCCTCATCTCACACCACCTTTCTGGATACAATCGGCAACGTAAACCGGACCGAGATACCTTTATAGAGTCCTGCTGATTCCACAGAAAGTTTTCCGCCATGCAGCTCAACCAGTTTTTTAGAAAGGGGCAAACCGAGTCCTGTCCCCTCAGTTACACGAGAATAGGGAGTATCAACACGGAAAAAACCTTCAAATATTTTTTCCATGTTTTCAGGTGCGATACCGACCCCTGTATCCCAGACCACTATTTCTATTTCGGAATCGGCTTTCTTTGCCCACATTCCAATTCTTCCACCCTCACGCGTGAATTTCACAGCGTTTGAAAGTAAGTTGTACAAAATCTCTTTTACCTTAAGTTCATCTGCTTCGATATTCGGCAAATCTTCGGAAATTTCAAGGTCCATGTGCAGTTTCTTTTTGCTTACCATATCTGCCAACAGTAATGAAATTTCATTTAACAAGGTTTTCATGGGTAATGTGGATAAAACTAGCTTCATCTTTCCCGCTTCAACTTTTGCCATATCAAGAATCTGATTTATCAATAAGAGAAGATGCTTACCACTTGTTAAAACATTATTAACATATTTTTTCTGTTTTTCATTAAGCGGTCCGAACGTCTCATCGAATAAAACTTCGGAGAAACCGTTGATGGAGTTGAGCGGAGTCCTAAGCTCATGCGACATGTTAGACAAGAATTCAGATTTTACTTTAGCGGTGCGGTTTAACTCTGCGGCTAATTCTTTTAAATCTTCATGGGCTTTTTCCAGACCATTTTCAATTTCTTTGCGCTCGGTAATATCTTCAATAGCCAGCAAGATGATCCTTTTTTTACCCAACACTCTTTGAATCTGTCGTGCATTTAAAAGCATAATGCGCCTGCCAATGGTAGCAAAATCGTGTTCAACCTCATAGTTATCGAAGGTTGCTTTTTGTGGAAGGATTGTTTCCAGCAGTTCTCGCAGTTTGGGGATATTCCACTGTTTATTTCCCAAATCATAAATTAGCTGACCCACAGTCTCTTCAGGCTTTACCTTAAAAACGTCATAGAAGGAACGACTGGCTGTGACAACTCTTAAATCTTGATCCAAAGCTATTAAGGATTCACGTACGGTGTTGATGATGCTCTCGGCGTATTCGCGGGCTGCATCTTCGGATATTTTTGTTACTTCAAGTTCTTTACGAGTTTTTTCAAGTCCATTTTCAATTTCTCTGCGCTCAGTGATATCTTCAATAGCCAGCAGGATGATCCGTTCTTTACCCAACACTCTTTGAATCTGTCGTGCATTTAAAAGCATAATGCGTCTGCCAATGGTAGAAAAATCGTGTTTAACCTCATAGTTGTCGAAGGTTGCTTTTTTTGGAAGGATTGTTTCCAGCAGTTCCCGCAGCTTGGGAATATCCCACTGTTTATTCCCCAGATCATAAATGAGCTGACCCACAGTCTCTTCAGGTTTTACTTTAAAGATTTCATAGAAGGAACGACTGGCTGTGACAACTCTTAAATCTTGATCCAAAGCTATTAAGGATTCACGTACGGTGTTGATGATGCTCTCGGCGTATTCGCGGGCTGCATCTTCGGATATTTTTGTTACCTCAAGCTCTTTGCGGGTTTTTTCCAACCCTTTTTCAATCTCTCTGCGTTCGGAAATGTCCCGGATATTGCATTGAATTACTTTTTTGCCATTAACAAGATAGACATTGCTTACAAACTCCACCTCTCTACTTTGTCCCTCTTTGGTCTTTAACGGCAAATCCTCGTACCGAATATATTCTTTGAGCTGCAATTCTTCGAACGCAGCTTTACTGTCTTTGACATCAACGAATGCACCAATCTCCCACAATCGTTTTCCGATCAATTCCTCTGATGCATAGCCCAGCATTTCCCTGAGGAAAGGGTTCGCATCAGTGATTGCACCGGATTCAGCATCGAGTATTAAAATACCATTCTGAGAAGTTTCAAAGAGTCGTCGGTAGCGGATCTCGGAATCACGCACGTCATTCATCGTTTGGGAACGTGTCTCTCCATGTCCATTCAATTGTGTTTCGATTTCAGCGGCTTTCTGATTTGCAGATTGTAGTTCTCCACTCAGTTCAAGTTTCGTTTTTTTGATATTTTTCATATTGAAAAACCTCCGTTCGAAAACGTCTGTTGACATATCGTTTCACATAACAGTTTTGTGAAATCAATTTGATTGAAATCACCTTACACAGTAAATGTAGGAATACGAAAATCCATCAAAAAAAATATCGTGCGCCAACTCCGGCATCAATACCAAAACTGCTTGCAGGTGAAAGTTGGAGCATCGGAACGAGCTCTATAAATATATCTATTGGCACTTTATGCGGCAGCCATGCAAAGCCGAACACACCTCGAACTGCAACCGAAGCGTCATACCCGGCACCATTGTTTATACGACAACCAATGCCATAGAATAGCGGAAATAGTTCGGATGAACGGATGACATCAAACGAATGCCACAAGTAGTCCATGTGTACGTGAACTCGGTTTGTTCCATTATAATAGTAATCATACCTCCCCATACGATCTCCTCCTACCGACCAACCAGCACCGAAATTAAATGCGGTGTGGTTTGATGTCCACAACTTTGCGCTGATTCCCGCAGGTTCACCGATGATCACACCAAGTCCAAAGCGGTGCACTTGAGCTTTGGATTCCTGAAATGCGAGAAACACACAACAGGCAATAATTGCAAAACGATAATGGTTCATGGTATAAATTCCTTATGTTTATGGTGTAACAATTCGTGAATTTGTTGCTGTATTTCCTCAGCCTTCTACCCATTAACCATACTATACACCGAACAAGATGCTTACCGTAACCAGAACTGAATTAATATTACGCGTGCTGACAATAAAATGATTTTCATCTCCTGTGGTGTACTGAGGATCGATACCATCATTCAACGAAAGATAGGAATCGATGCGTTGGTTTGTTTCCGGATTAACGTTATTCCATTCCTTACCGGCGACATTCATGAAGTTGTATGAGAAATTAAAATCGAACGATAACAAATGACCAATACTCACTTCCGAACCGGCAGAAAATCCAACACCAAATCGTGTTGCGTCTGTTACACTATATGTTGCACTCGGAACTTTCGATACTCCGCGAAACGTTGTCTCTCCGCTGAATCTATTCATTGCTATGTTTGCACCGATGTATGGAGTAATTGGTATTATGGGAATGGTGAGATGAAACTCAGGTCCGACTTTCAGCGATATGATATTTTGTGATATATTCACCAATCCCCGTCCTGGTCCAGAATTTCCGGTATTTTGTAATGACGCATAATCAATTTCACCGACAATATTCAATCCTGATAATCCGATCTTCGTCTTTCCATGAATGGTAAGACCACTGACGAGTCCATAGTTTGAACCGTTATAGTAGTCAATGGTAGAACCGCTGAAATCTGAAGTCGGACTGACTATACCGATACCGCCCCCAAGTTTCATATTCACTTGTGACCTCGCCGGCAGGATCGTCAATGTTAGTAATGCAATAAGTACAGCAGACAATCGAAACGAGCAATTAATATGATTCATGATTTCTCCTAGAATATTTTGTGTCCGCAAAGTAAAACCCATTGATAAAAAAAGCGTTCCGGTAAAAAAACCGAAACGCTTCATTTATTTTATTACCTAATAGTGTTTTATTTTACCAGCATCATTTTTTTCAACTGCACTACACCGCCAAACTCCAATCGTGAAAAATACAATCCAGTTGCCAATCCTGAAGCGTTGAATTGCACTGTATTGTATTTTCCTGCTTCCGCTTCACCGTTGAACAATGTCGCAACTTCCTGTCCGATCGCATTGAATACTTTCAATGTTGCTCGTCCATTGAATGGAACGGTGAATTCAATATTTGTTGTTGGATTGAACGGATTCGGGTAATTCTGTAAAAGTGTAAATTCTTGGGGTACATTTTCTGACCGAACAGAAGTCGGTCCCGCAACTTTGCCGATGGTATTGCTTTGCAATGTAATACCAGCCGTTCGCGCTAATGCTCTGCCTTCCAACGATGCGCCTGTAGCAAACGTAATTGTTGTATACGCCATAATGGTTCCCTTCATTATAGTCGTCGTTCCAAACGTTGCCGCACTTCCCATTTGCCAAAAAATATTGGAAGCTTTTGCACCGCCCGTAAGGAAAACTTGGCGACCTGATGTCATATCGAAACTGGAAGCTATTTGAAAAACCCAAACAGCAGCTGTGTCATCTTGAGCATCGAGCGTAAGATCGCCTGATGATATTTCAAGTGACCCAGTGGATTTATACAAACCAGAATAGAGAGTAAGTCCACCAAGATTTCCGGACACACCGATCGGATCTACTGTTCGTCCTGCCGCATCGTTAAATGCTGTCGTTAAATCACCCATGGCCTGTGTTAACATCGAAGGAAAAACTACCGAGCCTTCAGGACCTGTTGCGTCAACTCCATAGATCGTTCCGACGATATTGGGTGTACCAAATCCGGTCATATACGAAGCAGCAAGAGGACTCACTCCAACATCTCCGATAATACTTGTAGGACCTGTATTGGTTATTCCTGCATACGATAAAATCGCAAATCGATCAGTCATACCAAGAGTGACCGGCAAAAGAGGTGTTGTTGGTGTAACGTTCCATGTTGTAAAACTTCGTACTGTTGAATAAGCACTCGTTCCGAAACCATTCGTTGCACTGTCTTTTACACTTACACGCCAGTAATATTTTGTTGCATTCTTTAAGCCTGTAATTTTATGCAAGCTACCTTTGAGAGTTGAGTCGTTATACACCGTTGAACTAAAAAATTTGCTTGTATCAATTTGTAAATGATACACGCTGTCTCCAACGGCAGCAAACCACGTCAATTCAATTGTTGTTGATTGATTCGTTGCCAGGTCAGCCGGCAATTCTAACACTGGTGGTTGCGGAATAGATATGAGATTCAATGTTGTAAAACTTCGAATGGTCGAATACGCGCTTGTTCCGCCACCATACTTCGCACTATCTTTTACACTTACGCGCCAGAAATATTTTGTTCCATTCATTAAACCTGCTGTTTTATGCAGGGTTCCTGTAAGAGTTGAATCGTTATACACCGTTGTACCAAAAACGTTGTTCGTATCAATTTGTAAATGATACACGCTGTCTCCAGTTGAAGCAAACCATTTCAACTCAACAGATGTTGACTGATGTGTTGCTTCGTCAGCTGGTGATGTTAACAATGGAGCTTGCAAAGTGATGATGGTCGGATTGGTAACAGCATTAGAGGCCAATGTAACCGCAGCAATGCGGGCTAATAATCTTCCTTCAACTGTTGCACCGGTATTTAGCGAGATAGATTGATCTGCCAAAATGGTTCCCTTGAAGACCGAAGTTGTTCCCAGTGTGACTGATGTACCAACCTGCCAAAAAATGTTCGATGCTTTTGCACCACCGGCAAGAATAACTTTAATACCAGTGCCTACATTAAGACCAGCTGCAATCTGGAATATCCAGACATCTGTTGCGCTGCCTGTGAGCGTAACATCAGAACCTGAAATCGATGCGTCACTTGTGAATTTATACAATCCTGGAGCAAGTGTTAATCCTCCAATATTTCCCGATCCCGGATTCAAAAATGTACCCGTCGGAATTGGCGTACGCCCTGCAGCATCGTTGTATGCAATCGTTAAATCACCCTGCGCTGTAGTTAGCTTCGTAGCATCAATTACTGAACCGACAGGACCAGTAGCATCGACCGTATATATTATTCCTGTCACTTCAGTTTGTCCAAATCCAATTACACCACTGCCAGCGGCAGGGCTTAAACCGATATCACCAATAACAGCAGACGTTGGAATGTTTGAGATTAATGAACCAGCCAAAATTGAAAAATTGGAGGTCGACCCCAGATTTACTGGCATCAATGATTGAGACTTGGCGGTGACAGACATCATCAAAGCTGCTGACACCATTGCTCCGACAAAACGAGACCATCGGCGTAATTTATTTGTTGTGTTAATGTTCATAAGACTTTCTCTTTAGTTATTGAAAATGAATAAGATATTGTTTAGGAAAATTGTCCCCACTCTTGAAAGTGGATTTATAAATAAGAACTACTTTACAAGTGTAAATTTTTTTGTTGAAAGAAATGGCCCGGCTTCCAAACGGTAAAAGTAGACACCGCTTGAAAGATTACGTGTTCCCATATTGCTATTGAACGGCACAGCATAACTACCTGCTTCTTGAGGACCCTTCACCAGTGTTGCAACTTCATCACCAAGAAGATTGTAGACCTTGAGAGAAACCTGAACAGCCTTCTCAAGATTATAATGAATCTGTGTGGATGGGTTGAATGGGTTCGGATAATTTTGGAAGAGTTCATATTGTTGTGGCGTTACGATTCCATTTGCTACAGCGGTCGTTGTCGACGGTCTGGTAACAACACTAGATTCTAATGTAACTGCGGCATTACTTGCTAACGCCCTACCTTCCAAAGATGCTCCAGTACCCAACGAGATTGATTGACCAGCCATGATCGTTCCTTTGAATACAGAGGTTGTACCCAGGGTCGCCGAGCTACCGACCTGCCAAAAAATGTTTGCTGCTCTTGCACCACCGGCAAGAATAACTTTAATGCCAGTGCCGACGTTCAGACCAGCAGCAATCTGGAATATCCAGACATCTGTTGCGGTGCCTGTGAGAGTAACATCAGATCCCGTTATTGAAGCATCGCTTGTAAATTTATACAGACCCGGAACAAGTGTTAATCCGCCAATATTTCCTGATCCCGGATTTAAATATGTACCCGTTGGTATTGGTGTGCGTCCTGCGGCATCGTTGTACCCAATGGTTAAATCACCCTTTGCCGCCGTCAGTATTGTCGGTGCCATTGTCGAACCGACAGGACCGGTAGCATCAACCGTGTAGATGGTCCCGGTAACTTCAGTTAAACCAAATCCGGTTATGCTGCTGCCCGCTGCGGGACTCAAACCGATATTCCCTGTAACCGCAGAAGCCGGAATGTTTGAAACTAATGAACCAGCCAGAATAACGTAATTGGCGGATGATCCTAAATTTACCGCAGTCAATGTTTGAGACATTGCTGTGACTGAGAAGATCAACGCAACTGGCAGGATCACTCCAAAGAAGCGTGTCAATCGTGCTAAATTATTTGTTGTGTGTTTTGTATCGGTATTCATAACTTCTCCATGGTGTAAATAATAATGACTAAATGTTTTTTGTTCGAATCGTCCCGCTCTTATAGAGCACGGTCTACCTGTTCTACTACGAGCTAAAATTATTGTTCAATTATTTGTTCAAATTTTTCTACTGCCAGTTTATGAATTCATCTTCTTCTATGTGAGCCGGCATTTTGCACTGTCGTTGCTCTTTCAGAAAATGAGAATACAACATCCATATCGTTGCCATTGTGTAACCGTAATAGAGAAATAATTTTGCAGTTTTCATTGTGATTTTCATTCTAATATTGTTCGAGAAAAAGATTTTGTCATTCAATGTTTTTTGATCTGCATTTTGAATTTCTTCGTCATGAATTATTGCGTCCATAAAAGATTACGTCTTAGGCTCCGTTCCTTTGGTTAAAAAGCCTTTCGTCTGCGAGTTACACTGAAGAAGAATGCTACAATTGCAATTCCTAAAAGAATGTGAATGACACCTAACATCCACATGACGAACAGGACCAGAGCGATAACGTCGAGTGTTCTCATGATCTTTTCTTTCTTTTGATGTAACCACTAACTTCAGACAGATGGTTAGTAAAACTGAGCGAAATTTATTTTTTGAAATCTCCCGCTCCGGAAAGCGGGATTTCAATGTTCAGTGATTAAATTATCGCTTTGTTCAGCTATTTTATGGTGTCGGTTTTACAACAGTATTGCCGGCTAACGTTACTGCAGCAATGCGCGCTAACAATCTTCCTTCAACTATTGCACCGGTATTCAGCGAGATCGATTGATCAGCCATGATGGTTCCCTTGAATACAGAGGTTGTTCCAAGAGTTGCTGAAGTACCAACCTGCCAAAAAATGTTCGATGCTTTTGCACCGCCGCTTAAAATAATCTTTCGACCCGATGTTGTGTTTAGTGTGGATGCAATCTGAATGATAAAAACAGCATGTGCATTTCCTTTGGCATCGAACGTAAGATCGCCTGATGAAATTTCAAGCGAACCGCTCGACTTATAGAGACCTGGCGTCAGTGTCAGTCCGCCAAGATTTCCGGCAAGGAGCACTATATCTGTTGATGTACGTCCTGCAGCATCATTATATGCTGTGGTTAAATCGCCCTTTGCCGCTGTTAACATCGCAGACACACCTGCAGGAGAAATATCGTCGGCGGCATAAATTGTCCCCGTTACCTCTGTTAAACCAAAACCGGTGATGAATGAGCGTGCTGCCGGACTCAATCCAATATCCCCTGTAATGGCGGATGTTGGAACATTGGAAACCAATGAGCCTCCAAGAATTGCAAAACCTGCATCGGAACGAAGATTAACTACCGCCTGTACGGTAGTTTGAAGTGGAATGGTTATTGAGGATGGAGGTGAAGCAATTGCATCATCTTTTTTGCAGCCAGCAATAAAAAGAAATGCCGGTAATATTACTGTTAATCCCACTGTTCGTGAGATACCGACGAATTGCATCCATCGGCTTACTACGATAGGTGTTGAATTTGTGGATAGGTTTTTCATAACATTCTTTCTGTATTTATTAATTAATTACGGGTTGTGTCACGAAGACGATTTCATACTTACTTTTTTAGTTGATTCTTTTTCGAAACTCTTCCTTGATGTCAAGTTCTCGTTGTTCGTATTCATTATTTGAATTTGTCATTTGGCTTCTTTTCAGTGAAAATATCCGTCGGTGTACTAAGAGAGTACATCTCCCCTGAATTGTGGAAGAGTATACCGATGACTATGTTGAAAAGTAATCGCCCAAAAGGACGGAAAAAGAGTTAATCCTTTAGTATGATTTGTAGCGCTCACTGGAACAGAAAATCGAAACAACCAAACAATCAATTCTAGTACATCTCTATGAAAGTTGTGCGATTGCTTTCTTACTTTTCCTTACATTCCGTTTACCAAAGTATTCCCCCATAGAATTATCACATTCTTTGGAAAATCGTCCAAAGGATACAAGGAAATATAAAACTACGGCATAAGCGATAAGACCAATAATAATTTCCATGATTCGCTCCTTTTAATTTTTGTGTATCGTTTTTATTATATAAATTCAATTACACTGTGAATGAGTATACAGATGAATGTGTTCGAGTGTAATCGCCCGAAGGGATGGAAAAAGAGTTAATCCTTTGTAGTTAGCGATCAATAAAAAACCCCGCCCTTGTGAGAGCGGGGTTCCGATGTTCAGCCAATAATTGAGAAATCAATCCAATTAGTTTACGGCTTCACAATGGTATTAGCATCTAATGTAACATTGGCGGTTCGAGCTAATGCTCTGCCTTCCAATGATGCACCTGTAGCAAGTGTTACTGTTGCATACGCCAAAATGGTTCCCTTCATTACTGCAGTTGTTCCAAATGTTGCAGAACTACCGACCTGCCAAAAAATGTTGGAAGCTTTCGCACCGCCGGTTAAGAACACTTGGCGACCTGATGTCATATTGAAACTGGACGCTACTTGAAAAATCCAAACAGCATTCACATCACCTTGAGCATCGAGCGTAAGATCGCCGGATGAGATTTCAAGCGCACCGGTAGATTTATAAAGTCCCGGAAGAAGTGTCTGTCCGCCAAGATTTCCTTCTATACCAATTGGATTTTCCGTTCGTCCTGCGGCATCATTATATGCAACTGTTACATCAAGCATTGCCTGAGTTAACATCGTAGCATCTGTTACGTAACCTACAGGACCGCTAGCATCAACGGTATACGTTGTTCCAACTAAAGCTACTGTCTCAAATCCAGTCAGTGAAGCACCGGTTATAGGACTCGCTCCAAGATTTCCAGTAATACTTGTGATACCGGTATTGGTGATTCCAGCGTACGACAGAATTGCAAATCCGTCGGCTAAACCAAGATTTACCGGCGCTAGAACAGCAAGGTTCGATACAGCGTCAAAAGAAGCAACTTTTTTGTTAATTGTTGTTGCTGTTGAAGACGGACCACTGATGTCTTGTTGGGTGGATGGTGAATTCGATTCGCACGCTGCGAAAAGAAACATTGCAAGCGAAATAGACATAATGATAGCCGGTCGTATCGCTGATTGTGTGTGGATTTGAATATTTGCGTTTTTCATAAATCTCCTTAAATGAATCATAACACTTAAAAATGTAATCCCTTTAATAAGGCGTACGTTGCAGAATCAGCAGAAGTTCTCTTTGATCAATGAAGAAATGAAATCCTCTCCTGAATCGTGAATGAGTATACTCATGACTGCCTCCAGAAGTAATCGCCCAAAAGGACAATAAAAGAGCTAACTCTTAAGTGTTGTAAATAATACCAAGTAATGGTGTAGTTGAGAGTTACTCTATGCCATCCATCGGGTTGACGGCGATTGCTGCTTTGATAGCCAGAGAGTGAGTGATCGAAGTTCGACGGAATTCCCAGTATACAACAGAAAAAACACAATGAGGCTATAAACTTCTCGATTGTGTTTCTCTTTTCAGGAATATGATGTACTACTTCTGAGTGGATTGGTGAGATTGGAACTAAAATTATTTTCCATTACTGACGTGCATTGCAATTTGAAGACGGCTTTGTAAAGCTAACTTTTCCAGAATATTATGTACATGACTTTTAACGGTGAACGTTGCGATACTGAGATTGTCACCAATTTGCTTGTTACTCATTCCCTCAACAATCAATGCAATCACTTCTTTTTCACGCTCTGTCATACGGACGGCGCTATTAAGGTTTCTTTTTCCTTTCAGGAGTGCATGTTCTGCCACTTGAAAAAAGAGTGATCCGGTCATTAAGGAAGGGAGTATTTTTTCTCCGCAGGCTACTGCTCGAATTGTATTGATCACCTCTTCAAGCGTTGCGTTTTTAAGTATAAAACCCTCCGCCCCTGCTTGCACGAATTCCATAATATCCGATTGTGATGGATTAAGACCCATCCCAATAATTTTGATATCCGGAAACTCCTTCTTCAACAACTGCACTACGTCCAAACTGTTCTGACTCTCCAAACCGAGATCAATCAACACCACTTGCGGTTTCGATGTGCGTGCTTTCGATATGGTGTCATCCCTGCCGTCGCAAACAGCCGCAACCATGACATCTTTCTGACCGTTGATCATCGCAGTAATGCCATCACGCAAAATGCGGTTATCTTCTACAAGGAGTATTCGAATTTTAGGCATAGACACTATTTTTTGTCCAATTTGTTTCGTGGTAGCATACGGAATGAAGTTAATACCGATTGCTTTCCTTTGGAACATGTGTGCAAAACGCTATAAGGTGCTACTAAAAGCCGTCTTAAAAATACCTCGTCACTATCATTTCGATCCCGCTTTAGCAAGAGAGAAATCTCGGTTTTGTCTTTAATTATTCAAACGAGATTCCTCACTTGTCCCTTTGGGACTTTGTTCGGTCTACGACTCGTAGAGAATAACAATACAATTCATTTTTGAGACTCCTTCTGATAATATTCCTATTGAATATTATCAGAATTTACTTTTCATCCACTGTCGCAGATTTTCACGCAACCGTAAGTTCACCAAGTTCTTTAAGACCTAATCCAACCAATACGCGCTCTCTATTTGAAAGATCTCCAATAATGTTCCTCTCCGGCAACGGTAGTTTACGCACCAATGTCGGAACAGCAACAATTTGGTTATCGTGCGCACTCTGTGGATTCTTTAAAAGATCGATCACGTTTATTTGATACTTGTCTTTTAATTGTTCCTCACAAATTATTTTAAGATTGTTAAATGCAGTGACGGCTTTCGGACTCTCGCCTACAACATACAGATTCAAATCCCATCTGGAATCTCCCGCTTTGACAGATGGCTCATTTTCCTTAACAAGTAGAGCCTTAGAGCGGCGCGTTTTCAATTTTTCATGTTCAATATTCACACTACATTCCTTTAATTATTTTTTTCTTCCGTTTCCGTTTGAAGCGTACGATATTTTTGTCGATGCATCACCTCTTCGGCTCTTACTCATTTTTATCTTGTCCAGCGTGAAGCGTTCATTTATTGCTTTTTCAATCCCGATCACTTTAAGTGCATCTGATGCTTCAGCCTCAAATTCAGATCGCAATACAACAATCTGAGCTGCTAATGCATCGCGTTTACGTTCCAATTTAAATTGTTTTGATCCGATCTCCTGCTGACGCAATAATTGTTCAGCCTCATCTTTTGTTTCTTGTGATAATCGCGCCGAACCGGTCAAAACACCTTCTGAGCCAACGTACACGTCAAGCAGCTCAATTCCGTTATTTGTCAGTCTAAACTCGCGGATCTGATTGGAGTGCGCCATGCCGCGCGATTTAAGCACATACAAACCTCTGTTCCGTTCGCCACCAATTTCTAAATCACGAACAAGCAGCCATGTATCAATCAAGGATGAGATGTACACGTCGGTCGATTCCATAGTATCGTTGCCGGATGTCAGACTTGTGAAAAACGCAGTGACCCGTCTCATCTTTAAAAAATCTACAAGGCGCACCAACATGATATTGACTTCCGTTTGGTTTTCTCCCAGCACGAATGCATTAATAGGATCGAGTATCACGATGCTTGGTCTAAATTTATTAACCAATTTGATGCTCGTTGACAGATGAGTTTCTAAACCATAGAGTGTGGGGCGTGTTGCATGAAACTGAAGCAATCCTTTGTTTACCCATGGTTCTAAATCTATTCCAATGGAGCGCATATTGCGAACAATCTGATTTGAAGACTCTTCGAATGTGAAAAAGAGAACGCGTTCTCCTCGCTTGCATGCCGCTTCAACAAATTGTGCGGCAATGCTCGTCTTGCCAGTACCGGCAGTGCCCGAAACAAGCACCGTACTGCCTCGGAAATATCCTTTACCGGAGAGCATGGTGTCGAGACGCGGAAGACCGGTAGAAATTCTCTCTGGGGATGAGATGTGATTCAGTCCCAGAGAAGTGACAGGAAGAACAGAAAAACCATCTTCATCAATAAGGAAAGGATACTCGTTTGTACCATGCGATGAACCGCGATATTTTACAATCCGCAGTCGACGAATAGATGATTGATCGATCACGCGATGATCAAGCAGGATGACGCAATCAGAAACATACTCTTCCAATCCTTCACGAGTTAAGGCACCTTCGCCTCGCTCTGCAGTAACAATTGTTGTTACTCCTCTTTTTTTCAGCCATTGGAACAACCGATGTAGCTCTTTGCGCAGTATCTGTGGATTTGGCAATTCTGAAAAAAGTATTTCCATCGTATCAAGAACAACACGTTTTGCATCAATTTTTTCAATTGCAGAATGTATCCTAATAAACAATCCCTCCAGATCGTATTCACCGCTTTGTTCGAGTTCATTTCGTTCAATATGAATGTGCTCCAACCAAATTTTTTTCCGCTTTACAAGTTTGTCTAAATCGAATCCTAACGAAGCAACATTTGCCGTAAGTTCTTTCTCTGTTTCCTCGAACGATATAAAGACACCCGGCTCATTGTACAGCGTTGCTCCACGCACAAGAAACTCCATAGCAAAAAGAGTCTTTCCACAACCCGCGCCGCCACAAATAAGCGTCGGTCTCCCTTTTGGTAATCCTCCGCCCGTAATTTCATCCAATCCCTGAATACTGGTAGGAGATTTTGGAAGGACATTACGATGAGATGGTGCCTCTTTTTTCTTCATGATCTTTTATCTCCGGATTTGTTTTTTTGAATGAATAACAAATTCTATTGGTAAAAATTGCATGCACCAGATGTCCATCTATTTATAGCAAGTTGCAGCTTTTCAGAAGAATGTGTGGTGCTTATCTATAATACACTAATAAGTAATAGATACATCGGTAAAACAATAGTCCAAAGGGATGATTTACTGATGTTACGCAAAAAGGAAAAATGGTTCGACACGGCACAGAAACAGCGGTCATCCTGAGCAAATCCTTTGCTGTTTGTTCCGAAGGAATCCCTGCGGGAAAGGATGCGTCTCCCGATAGGGATGCCTTCGGCAGAAGAATGACGTAACTATCTTAACCTGCGCCTTGCTCACCATGACCGTTTTTCTTGTTTTGCGTAACGTGAGTGATTTATTGGAATATCTCAATTGCATCATATCTCGAAGTCAAAAAAAAATCCTACAACGTATGTTTGTAGGATTTTTGCCGCATTGTGGTTCTATTTTATCTTAATCACTAATGTTATGCAGAGAAAATAACCGCCTAATAAAGTAAAGTCGTCATGCCCGAATGCTTTAGTCGGGCATCCATTATATAGATTCCCGCTAAGAACGTGCGGGAATGACGATTGATTTTAATTCTTTTCGTAACGTGAGTTAATCATCCGGATGTCCATCGTCATTGAAATCTCTGCCGCCATAACCTTTTTCAAAAGATTTTTTAATCGAGTTGTTGATAGTAGCTCTGTTTTCTGATGTGGAGATGGTCGGATCCAACAATAAACCCGTTTGAATGTCTTTAAACCAATCCGCCGTATTAAAACGAAGGGCCATATTGATAGATGTTGTTGAGACCGCAATTGTAAAATTGCCTTTCAGTTTATATTCAACTTCAATGTTTGATTTGAAAGCAAACGGTACCCATACTCCATCTTTTTGTATTGCGCCCCATACAGCGATACTATAACCCATCATTGAATCATTATTTGCAGCAACTTTTCGGTGATTGTAATCGTCGCTGTCTTCGTATCTTTCACCGTTCTGCATAGCGTGAATTTTGAATTTAATCCCGGTATATACACCGGTAGGAAGCAATTGGTTTGCAAAATTTATGGCACTTGAATCTCGAATATGAACAATAAACGGTCCTTTAAATGTATAGTTTGATTCACTCTCTGTTTCCATTGTATCATGTCCCATGGAATCGATGGTTGCAGTTTCTATGTGTGCTTCAAATTTTATTCTTTGGAATACAGCCACAACACTGTCTATGCGCAATGAATCAGCAGAAGTTGTTTTTAAAAGTGAATTGCTTGAACCTACTTTTGAGAACCCAACTGAAAGATTGACTGCTGAAGCTTTCGAATTGGAAGTTACTGGATCATCTGAATTTTTGCATCCAACTGCTAAAATTAAAAGACCGATGAAGATGCAAGACGCAATACTATTTTTCTTTTTCATTACCGTTCCTTTTATATTTTACATGAATATTCTTACAACACACAATCAATGAAAGATCGTGCAAATTAATTCAGCACCCATCAGCACTGTTTCTATTACTCGATGAAGGAGTAACTTTCTCTTCTGAATTATGAATGAGTATATCGATGATTGCATTCAATTGTAATCGTCCAAAAGGATGGAAAAGGAATTAATCCTTAAGTATACTTTGCTTCGATAAATGTCGGACAAACAACAATTTTGTAATTGCTCACCTCGCAAATTCAGAAAACTGTTGTATATCAGCTGTACGTGATACTGTCAAATCCTGCGGATGTTCCAGAGAAGTGCTTCGGAGAGGATCGGTCGAAACGAAAGTATAATTATTTTTCGTCGCGGGCGTGCATAGCAATCTGAAGCCGGCTGTGCAAAGCTAATTTTTCCAATATATTATGCACATGGCTTTTTACGGTAAACGTAGCAATATGAAGTGTTTCGGCAATATGTTTGTTACTCATTCCCTCAACAATTAAAGCAATAATTTCCTTTTCGCGTAGGGTCATTCTAATGGCACTCGAAATGTTTCTTTTCCCTTTCAAAAGGGCATGCTCCACCACTTGAGAAAAGAGCGATTCGGTCATGGGAGGAGGAAGTGATTTTTCTCCGGCAACTACCGCGCGAATTGTTTTGATCACTTCTCCCACGGCTACATTTTTTAGGATAAAACCATCAGCCCCTGCTTGCACAAATTCCATAATATCCATTTGGGTGGGAACGAGACCCATTCCAATTATTTTGATGGCAGGAAAATCATTTTTCAAGGTCTGAACAACACTCAAACTGTTTTGACTCGCCAATCCAAAATCCATTAGCACAAGATCCGGTTTTACTGTACGTGCTTTTAATAAAGTGTGATCTCTTCCGTTTGAAACAGCTACAACGATAATATCGCTGTGTCCATTGATCATGGCAGTGATGCCATCCCGTAAAATACGGTTGTCTTCTATAAGTAATATCCGGATTTTTGGTACAGTGATTTTATTTTGCCGTGGCTTGTTTCGTAGCATCATAATGGATTCGAAATAACATGTGCTTGTGAGTAATAAAACTTCTGAACACAATAGCGCATCAAGAGTCCGGGAGTATCGGAATTTGAGAACAATGTTCGTGACTCAATGTTTCTACTTCCTTCATGCAATGTACCCAATTGTATTTTGTAGAACAAAGAATTTGTTAAAACTGATCTACCAGCTAAGTTGAACTATGTTGTTTTAAAAAGGTGATTGTAATACCGGTTCGTCAGCTAAAATACCGACGGTTTTCAAATGGATTCCTTCGGTACAGACCATTGGGAGCACAACATAATTCCTCAATTGCCGACCGTGGTAATTGAGGAATTATTGTTTTAAACAAATATCCCGCGTTCGATACCGCAGTTCGCAAATTCCATAAATCTACAATTTTAAAAGCAGAGATTGATTGTTCTGGTTATTTAATCAAGGCCATCCTCTTCGTATCAACAAACACTCTCCCTGGATTCTGTTCTGAGACAGCTTCAATCTTGTAATAGTATATTCCAGATGATAGTTCGGACGCCTTGAATTCGTGTTCATGCAAACCCGCCTCTTTCGTTTCGTTCAGAATCTCAGAGATTATTTGACCGAGAGTATTAAAAATGGTAATTCTCACATCACTTCGTTCAGGTACTCTAAAAAGTATTGTGGTTGACGGATTGAATGGATTTGGGAAATTTTGATTTAGAAAATATTGATTTAATTTTAATCCGTTGTTTTGATTTACACTGGTCACTATTAATTTATAGATAAAATTAATTCTGTGGCAGTTATATGAAAAATAGTTACCGGCGTTGTCGGATGCATAGAAATTCCCATTCGAAGGTATCCATACTGAATCTTTCCATTCTTCGTACGTTCCTTCTGATAATAGGCTAACCAATAAAAATTTGTACGTCTGTCGAGCACTATTCACCCACTGGTTATTTTTTCTTTCCTCAAATAAAAACGAAGTCTGATTACCATTAATGTCGTAGGAATATGAATATCGAAAAAAGGAAGCCCATTGATTTCCAGTCCATTGCTCATTCAACTTTGTTGTCAAATTGCCACTTGCATCATATGTGCTAGTATAGCGAGCACTGTTTACCCAAGCATTTACATTCCATTGTTGATAAAATTCTAATATCTGATTACCGCTTGCATCATACGTATATGTTGCCTGATTATTTTTTACCCATTGGCTATTCGACCATTTTTGATGTAAATATGATAGCAAATATCCGTTTACATTATAGGAATAGGTGTATTGACGGACATTTGCCCATTGGTTATTCGTACCCTGTTGATATACTTGCGAACTCTGAAATCCCTTTGCAGTATAAGTATACGAATAGCGGTAATCTTTATTCCATTGGCCATTTCCCCAACCCTCAGCGGAGTAGGTAAGCATATTATTGTTGCCATCATAAGTATTAGTAAATCGTACAAGATTAATCCATTGATTGTTTGTCCAAAGTTCCCAGATTTGCGATAGCAAATTTCCCTTTGCATCATATGTATAGGACATGTGAAGGTTGTTGACCCATTGGTTATTTATCCATTGTTCAATCAAATTCGTTACGCAATGATCGTTTGCATCGTATTTTTTTGTTACCCGTCCACTATTTGTCCAGAGATTATTTACCAATTGCTGGGATAATTCTTCAATAATCTCAATGTTGTTGTAAGAATAAATATACCTTACGGTAACGTTCGATTTTATAATAAATACTGTGTCAACAACATGCGTACTCGTTTGAGAGTTTCTATTATTACTTCTTTTGCTATTTAACAATATATTCGGCACAAAGTGGTTTTGCACCGTTGTATCAATAAATATTTTTGTGCCGGCATAAATATTTTGAATATCAAACTCCTGCATATAAATATTCTGTTGCAAAAACACTTGATGAATGTCATGATTATTAAAATACTTCTGCAATTCTTGGGAATAAACATCACCTTTAATAACAAATAATGGCAATAGAATATATATCAGAAGATTATTTAGACGATAGACAAAATACATACACCTTTCTCCTTATTCTAATAGTGACGAACGTGGTAATTGTGGAATTATTGTTTTAAACAAATATCCCGCGTTCGATACTGCGGTTCGCAAATTTCTACTTTCGTAACGTTAATCGTAAACCAAAAACAAAATTTAAAAGAGAATTAGAAGTGGCCTCAAAAACACCACTTATTGCCATTTCGAATACCGCCACGGCACCTTTAATCTGTGGGATAAGAAATCTTGTTTTTACACTCAAAATCAAACCCAGATTCCTCACTCGACCCTTTCCCTCCATGACCACTTCGTGGCGGGTCTCCGTTCGGAATAACGATAAAAGCAATTTTGAATCCACTTCTAATAAATATTCTAGATTTGTCTATTATATTTGGAAAGACTAACCCTTAATGATCTACCGTAGAATAATGCTCCAGAATGAAATATTCTCCATCATTATTAGTTTACCGCTCTTCAAGCACTCTTAACTCGGCATCTGTTTGACGAAGCCGCAACGCAATAGCGTGCGCCAGGCGGGCGAAGACTTGAACGCCGAAGGTGGGATTGGATCTGGACTGTTCATTAAACCGTGCACGGGAAAGGATATAGAGATCCGTGGGGACTTTTGCTTCCACATCAGCAGAGCGGACTCCCTTATCAAGAAATGCCAGTTCACCAAAAAAATTTCCGGTACCGATAGTGGCAAGATGATGACGTTTCCCCCGTTCAAGAGGAAGCATCACACGAACGCTTCCGCGCCGTACCAGAAAGATCTCATCCGCAACATCTCCCTGCGAGAAGATCTTCTCCTCCGGCGCAAGCGACAGTTCGCTCATACATGTTCTCAGTTCGTTGATTGTTCGTTCGTCGAATTCACGGAACAGATCGAAATCTTTTGCATCAAGTAAATGCTCCTCCACTTCTTTGCTTGCACCAGCGTTTTCGAGAATGCGTTCTTCCATCCATTCCAGTGCACCGTCCAGAGTTTCCGAAATCATTACTCCCGCTTCTTCACTGACGACACCCAATTGGGATAAATAGTGTTCAAAGTTTCGCTCATCCAGCAATCCTGAAGGCATGCCGCTAAACACCAGTTGTCCGCCGCGTTCGGCCAACTGTTCGTGCATCTGTTCGAACATGTGCGCAGCTGTATAATCCAGAGATTGAACCCGTCGCATGTCTAGCAGAATGTATCGTTTTGTTCGCAGGTCGGTATTGAGCTGAGTGAATAGTTGATCGGTGGTGCCGAAAAAAAGATTTCCTTGCAGCTCACAGAACACCCCCTGATCCCCTTGCATGTTGAGTATTTCCCGTTCCGCATCACAGCGGAGAGTTTTTGACGATATCTGGTTCAGGTACAGTTTCCGGCGAATAACCGAACCGTGAATCTGATCCCTGATGAACAACAAAATTGCAAGTGCAATACCAACACCGGAAGCTGCAATCAAATCGACTGTCATCGAAACAAGCACAACTCCTGCAATCACGGCAAAATCCAACCGTCCTTCGGGATATCTCAACAGTCGAAACATGCTTTTGTCAAACATCCTCCACGCAATAACAAGTAGAATGCCGGCAAGTGCGCCGATAGGAACCCACGCTATCAACTGGCTTAAGAGAAGAATGGCAAGGACAACAAATATTCCTTCAATAAATCCTGAACGAGGGGTGCGACCGCCGCTCGTAATATTCACAAGTGTCGGCCCCATCGTTCCTGCGCCCGGCATACCACCGACAAGAAATGATGCAAAGTTACCAATTCCCTGCCCCATCAATTCCCGGTCTGAATTATGCCGGCTCCGTGTAAGTGCGTCGAGCCCGACGCAAGTTTTTAGTGTGTCGATTGATAGTAACACTGAAAGAGTAAGAGCGGGGACGATAATAAGCTGGATGGAAGCAACGTCAATGGAAAATAATGAAGTCATTCTGTTCGCTGCAACATCGAAGAAAGAACCGGATGTCTGTATAGGACCGATGATGAGCGGATTACTGGAGAGAGTTAGCATCGATGGCGAAAAGAATGCGAGGACAAAATAAAAACCAATTCCTCCAAGAAGTCCCAGGATAGCAGCAGGAATTTTTTTTGTCATCCGCGGCGCTAATCCCATCAGAACGATGGTAACAATCCCGACCGCAAGTCCTTCCCATTTCCAGAGTTCCGGTGAGGTTAATCCCTGATAGAGCGAAATCCCTTTGGCATAACCGAATAGTTTCGGAATTTGACCAAGGGCAATCAACACACCAACGCCGGAGAGATACCCGCTGACAACAGGGTAGGGAATAAATTTGATTAAGCGTCCACCGCCGATAGCGCCGTAGAATATCTGAAGTCCTGCGGCAAGCAGAGCGGTAAGCGCAAGGAGGACAAAGATGTGTTCCGGAGCAAGTCCGGTACTGGCCTTGCCGGCAATTAAACCGGCAATCAGCGCAGACAGAACGGCTGCGGACGGTGCACAGGGCGCTGAGATAAGTCCGCCGGTTTTGCCAAAGAATGGTGCAACAAGTCCTAGAGCGGCGGCACCGAGCATACCGGACATCGCACCCACACCGGAATATTCAGCCCCCATAACAGAATAGGTCAACACTCCAAACGCGATGGACGAAGGGAGTGCAACCAGCATCGCTGCCAATCCTCCCCACACATCACCGCTCCACGAAGATGACTCTTGTTTCGCCTGATGAGCTTCAGTATTCATACTGATGGATTTTTGTATGAGCGTGATTCAACTGTGCGACACAAATGCAGATGTTCTCTTCATGAGGAATACGATTTCAACAGATCCTTCAGATCCGACACAATCACCCTGATATCGGTATTCCAAGAGGAAGAGCGTTTATCCTTTGCACTTGTGTTGGCAAGTTGCTGAGAAAGAGTTTCGATCTTCTGCAGACCTTTCAAGATGGCTTCCCTGTTTTCGTTGCCAAGCGAACGACGTCTCCGGCTCCGAACACCGTTCAAAACTCTTGCCATCAGTTCCTCGGAAGAGAATGGTTTGATGACGTAATCATCCGCGCCGGCTGTAATCGCTGTGACGATATTGTCCGTCATGATTTTGCCGGAGAGCATTATAATATAGAGACTGTCATACTTCTGTTGTTTGCGGATCATGTCGATCGCTTCAATTCCCGTAATACCCGGCATCTGCCAGTCCAGAATCAAAACGTCGGGATCGAACCGGTCTAGTCTCTCCAATCCTTCGCGCACGTTGGTATTGGCAGCAATTTCGTATCCTTCGTCGTGCAGCATCGACTGCACCATCCCCAGAAACATCTGATCATCATCAATGATGAGTATTCTGTCCTTCGTTTTCAAACAGCCCCCTGAGTGATAAAGAACAGTACAATCTAAAACGGATTCATCCCAAAAACAACACCCAACATCTAATGAAAAGTATGACGAAGCGGCGAAATAACAACTGAGCACTGATCTCAAAAACTCCATTGTCTCTCCCGAATGTTTCTATCGGGAGTCTAGTGGTAAAGTATCCCTGCCTGCCGGTGTACCCGCCACAGGTGCGCAAGGCAAACGAGAATAACAATGGTGAAAAATTAGCTTTTGTTTTTGAATCAGTTTCTGAGCAATAGTGTCTTTCAGTGGAATCGTCTCTATATCTTATCCATCCGAACTTATATTTGGGAAAAAATAAGTTCGGCAACAGACAATCCACTCTGGTGTTTCAGGATACAGAAATACATCCCGCGTGTTAAACCCCTTGATTGAAAGTTTAATGTGTAGAGTTTATTTGCTTGGGCTATGCCGGTTAACAAAGTCACAACGCTTTGGCCCAAAGTGTTATACACTACTACATTGGTGTAGGATGGTTTACGTAATTGAAATTGAATTTTTGCAGAATTGTTGAAGGGATTGGATAGAATTGAAGATAGAGTAGCCCTGATTGGTCAACATCAGTCGACTGAATATTGGTGGTAATATTTTTCCGTTTAAGCAATAAGAATGGTGACCAATTATATGCCGAAGGAGGTGACGCGGTGGCAGCAAATAATAAATCATTTACAAATGAATCGGTTGTATTATAATCCACTGGAAACCGTATGCGAAATTGCGAGATATTTTTACTTATAAACTCATGTCATAGCTATCCAAAAATAAAACCTTTATTGACAAAAATTTATCGAAACAGGTGGATGTATGGAAGATATGTTATGTTGAGAAAAATAAGCCCTCCCCTACATTTCTTACAGTGTCGGATAAGATGTGGGAAGGAGCGAAATTTAGGAGGATTGAGTGAGCTTTTTCTCCCCCTACCAAGGGGGAGATACAGAGGGGAGTCTGAAATCATGAAGGGACTTTTGATGACATTATTTGCCATCTACGGACAAGTGCGAACGGGATTCATCGCGTGCGTTACATGTCGCAAGGGGTTTTTGTGCTTCTTTTCTTGTGCCGACCAAATCTTTATACCATGTTGGCATTCCTTCGGAACCCCGTCAAGAAAAGAAGGAATAAGTTTTTCTCTTGTATGATTTATTTTGGACAAGTATAAACTCATGTTTGATATTTTTAACAACAGAAACTGATTTATATTGAGCAATACTGTTCGGTTTTAACATTTCATTTGATTACGTATACGCAACCATCCGTACCATCCCAACCATTGCCTCAGCCGCTATTTTTATTTTACACTCACAAGCACTACAAACGGAACCACCTTCTTTTCGATGCAAAGGTCGGTGATATTTTGAAGCGTATATTGCGTTTTGCTTCCCGTTAACGGACCGGCATCCGTCATCACTACAAGCAGACGGCCTTTCGATTTCCACTGTAGTTCCGTGATCGTTTTATGCGCAGCATCAAACATTGATTCTGGAAAATCCCCGCCACCTGTCGGCTGTATCGTTCCTAAAAATGCCGGCAGTTCAGAACTACCAGCAGCAATCAGATTATTTGTGTTTCGCGCGTACCATACAGAATCCACATTCTTATCTCGGAACATCACCATAGAAATCCTCGCATATTTACCCGATAATACCGCAATGATGGAAGAGAGTTTTTTCTTTACTTCAAGAATATCATCACTCATAGAACCGGTAGCGTCCAGCATAAATACCAAATCAATACTGTCCTGCGGCATATCGCCAATATAATCTTCGATCTTTTCCAAAGCGATAGTCGGCGTACCTGCCTTTGAGTATTCGCCGCCGGTGCTGTCGCAGAGCGGATCGTACAGTTGCGAAGCGCCGCAGTCAAATATAACATCGGCAACACCCGTCACAGTCTTATACAATTCCAGCAGCACCGCGCTTGCTTCTATACCACGGCTGCGTGCCTCTTCTTCAATAAGACTCCTATCCTTCCCTGTCTTTGCGATGTATTCATCCAGGCACATTTCTTTTCCTTCGCTGTCGGTGATCGTCTTCTCGCAAAACGGAAACAGTGCGGCAAAAATAACGCCGGTCAGCAATACAAAAGTTCGTTTCATTTTTGCTTTCCTTTCATTGTGTTCTGTAGAAATCAATGTCCTTTACGGTGAAGCATTGTTCGTTTCCGTGACCCGCATGCAATCGCTGTAATCTTTTAAATATTCTCTGTATTAAAAATGAGAAACTTCGAAATTCTTTCAAAATATACTCGATACACCTGTGTTATAGTTAACACAGTTGATACAAAATGAGGATAATCGACGAAGGAAATGCACTGTGGCTCCGAATCGTACCATCATTGCAATCGAGTTGGAAATTTCACTGACAGGCTGAAATATCTGCCGGTGGGTGGTTCTGAGAAAAGTGTAATTACGAAAATGTTTCGTACCCATAGTCCTGGAGACAGAACAAAAACAGTGAGCCAGCTGTACATCATCACATCAAAAAAAATCCCAGAATAGTCTCTCTGTTCTGGGATTAGATCATACTCAATGCTATTAATTTACATCAGGCCTGAATAGCACGGTATGTTACCCGTCTTGCGGGATTGGTACCGAAACTTAGCATTCTGCGGCACAACACGCAAGTTAATTTTTTACTGCTCTCGAACCAGAGGACTAATTTGTTATAATTCTTATTATTCTCTCACGTTATGCAAAACAAGAAAAACGGTCATGGTGAGCAAGGCGCAGGCTAAGATAGTTAAGTCATCCTTCTGCCGAAGGCATCCCTATCGGGAGACGCATCCTTTCC
>JALNZH010000265.1 GCA_023229405.1 Bacteroidota bacterium | reverse complement strand
TGCACTTTTATGTCATATACGCTATGAGATGTCTTTCGGTAGTGTTGCATCTCGAAATTATACTAAAGTCTTCGCCTAAAGGCGAGGGTTTTTCTCCCATTCCCCGATGGGGACAATAAAAACAACAACCTTCAAAGGTTTAAAAACTTCGGAAGATCCATTCACAGAGAAAGAAAAGCAATGAAAATTATACCTAGTACAATATTTACGCTTTGCTTGTTTACCGTTGGGAAGGTATTTGGACAAACACCAGCATCGCCTGTAGCTGTTTCAGGATTTGTTGACGCGTATTACAGCAAAAATTTCAATCAACCGGGAAGTCGTATAAACAAACTACACAACTTCGATATCGCAGAAAATCAATTCACGTTGAGTTTGGTGGAAATTGTTCTGCAGAAAAAAAGTGAACCTGTCGGTTTCCGCATTGACGCAGATTTCGGAACAACAAACGATGTTGTTCAATTAGGCAGTGGAAGCGCAACACTTCCGTTTCTTCAACAAGCGTATCTGACCGCGGTTCTTCCAATCGGAGATGGATTAACAGTTGATGCCGGAAAGTTCGTTACGCACATGGGGTACGAAGTCATTGAATCCAAAGATAACTGGAATTATGGCCGTTCATTGTTGTTTGCATGGGCGGTTCCATATTATCACACCGGAATTCGGTTGGCATATCCCGTTGCGAGTAATTTCACCGCTACTATTCATGTCGTAAACGGATGGAATTCTGTCACCGATAACAACAACTTCAAATCACTTGGACTGACACTGAATTATACTCCGATCAGTTCGACAAATCTCATTCTTAATGTCATGGATGGTGTTGAACAATCAGATGCTACAATCGCCGGAAAGAAAAAAGTGTTTGATTTTATTGTACTTCATCAGTTGACGGAATCATTTTCAATTGCAGCAAATGTTGATTATGGAGATGAACGGACATTCAACGGTCTTTCAATTTGGAAAGGCGCCGCAATCTATGGACGGTTTATTATTGATTCAAAATCTGCCGTTGCAATACGGGGAGAAATCTTTGACGATCCAATGGGATATGCAACTGGTACGGGTACTCCAAAACTTGACGTGAAGGAAATAACCGGAACATATGAGTATAAATTTGCTGATGCATTTCTTGTGCGTGGAGAAGCGAGGTACGATTTTTCAAATGCATCTCTTTTTGACAATAAGACAATCATAAATTCAAAGAACGCTCAGACGACAATGCTGGTCGGAATTGTTTCATCATTTTGAGATAATGTATGAAAGGCTTTCTTATAGTACTCTTTGCACTTTGTATGTTTGCATTCGGCAAATGTTGTTGCGACGAAAAAAGACCGAACGCCGACAGCGCAATGAAACAACCAGAACGTATAACATTGATTCATCGTTCATAAAGAACAGGTTCATCATTCCTTCGGTGGTGTTTTATATTAACAAATAACGTCATCCGAACTTGTTTCGGCATCTTACATAATAGATGCTGACATTCGTCGGTATGACAAGATTATTCATAATTAAGACACTGTCACTCTTCAAGAGATGATGAACTTCGATGAATGAATCACTATATTCAATTCGATGGGCACACCTCCTCAATATCGTCCTGATCCCGATGCTCTTCTCAACTCTCTGAAGAAAGAAGAGGAACATTCCAAACACGGAAAATTAAAGATCTTCTTCGGAATGTCCGCCGGCTCCGGTAAGACGTATGACATGCTGAAATCCGCTCATGAAACAAAAGCAAAGGGGATCGATATTGTCATTGGCTATATTGAAACGCATAAAAGACTCGAGACAGAAGCACTTGTTTCCGGTCTGGAAGTCATTCCAAGAAAAAAAATCGAATATCGAGGTGTTGCTTTAGAGGAAATGGATCTTGATGCGGTAATCGTGCGAAAACCGAAGATCGTACTTGTCGATGAACTTGCCCATACCAATGCACCAACCAGCCGTCACAGCCGACGGTATCAGGATGTGTTAGAACTGCTTGAACATGGAATTGATGTGCACACAACGCTTAATGTTCAGCACCTTGAGAGTCGCACAGATACTGTTGCACAGATCAGTGGAGCGATTGTGCGTGAAACAGTTCCGGACTCGATTTTTGAACAAGCGGATGAAGTTGAACTCATCGACATTTCCCCTGAAGATCTTCTGAAACGCCTTGAAGAAGGAAAAGTATACACACCGGAACGGTCAGGACAGGCAATTCAGAATTTTTTCCGCAAGGGAAATCTTACGGCGCTCCGCGAAATGTCGCTGCGAATTACGGCAGAACGAGTCGACCATCAGCTGCGCGATTACATGCAATCCGAACGGATCACTGCAACATGGAAATCCGGACAACGATTGCTCGTCGGCATCAGTACAAGCCCGTCTACAATTTCCCTCATCCGTTGGGCGCGCCGAATGGCGTACACATTGAATGCAACATGGATCGCCGTTTATGTTGAAACATCCAAGAAAATCTCCGATGATGCGAAGAAACAATTGAACAGCAACATTAAACTTGCAACCGATCTTGGTGCAGAGATCATTACAACAACAGACGAAGATGTAGCAACTGCATTGGTGCGAACTGCGCACCAGAATAATGCGACACAGATCCTCATCGGAAAAACGCCGAATCGCTCTTTCCTTGTCTCTTCATTGCTTGACCGAATAATTGAAAAAAGCGGCGATCTTGACGTGTATGTCATTGGTGAACATGAAGAATCACAACAGCACGCGCAAAAATTCTCTCTTCCGGAATTTCATTCCGGAATTGTGCAATACGTGTTTTCTGCGCTCATAATTTTTATCTCCGCACTCATCTGCTATCCTTTTTCGGAATACCTTGGCTATCAAACCATCTCACTTATTTTGTTATTGATTGTTGTGCTGCTTCCGCTGATATTTGGTGTTGGTCCCGTTCTGCTCGCCGCGGCAATGAGTGCGATGCTCTGGAATTTCTTTTACATTCCTCCGCAGTTTACATTTGCCATTGGTCTCACGCAGGATATCCTGATGTTCCTTGCCTACTTTGCAATCGCAGCGGTCACCGGAACGCTCACTGCGCGTATTCGCGCACGGGAAAAAACGGTACGTCAGCGAGAGACACATTCGTCTGCGCTCTTTGCATTGACCAAACAATTGACCGCAGCAAAAACACAGGATGAGGTTGCGGATGCTGCCGTAAAGAACATCTCCAAGTTCTTTACGTCGGATGTTTCAATTTTTCTTAGCCAGCCGGATGGCGATATTTTTACATCGGCACATCGTTCCAGCATGTTTACTGTGGATGAAAAAGAATTCAGCGTTGCAGCATGGGTCTATTGGAACGAAAAAAAAGCAGGAAAATTTACCGATACACTTCCTTCCTCAGCGTCGACCTATTATCCCATATCCGGACCTCGGTATCCCCTTGGAGTGATCGGGGTGAAGAACAACAAACAATTCACTGTAGAACAAGAAACGCTGTTGCAGAATTTTATCGCCCAGATTGCCTCGACACTGGAACGAGAACAATTGAACGAGCTGGCCAAACGAACGGTCGTGTATGCAGAATCGGAAAAATTGTACCGGACATTGTTCAATTCTATTTCCCACGAACTTCGTACTCCGATTGCCGCTATCATCAGTGCTGCTGAATCGTTATCTGACGATCATCAAAAAGAGTTTGTCGAAGAGATCCATACGGCAGCCGATCGGTTAAACCGACTTGTTGAAAATTTACTGGATATGACACGCCTTGAATCGGGACGTCTTGCACCGAAACTTGATTGGTGCGATGTCAACGACCTCTTTCGGTCATCAGTCCATAAATTGAAAAAAGAACTCGCCAATCACACCATAACAATTGTTGTGCCGGAAGGAATGCCTTTTGTTAAACTCGATTTTGGGTTGATGGAACAGGTTTTTACAAATTTATTATATAATATTTTTCTCTACACTCCTTCCGGAACTGTTGCTATTCTGATGGCAAAGATGGAAGAAAATAAATGTAACTTTACGGTGTCGGATAACGGACCCGGTTTCCCGAACGGGACTCTAAAACATTTGTTTGAAAAATTTTACAGGGTGCCCGATTCGCGAACGGGGGGAACCGGTCTTGGTTTATCGATTGTGAAAGGATTTGTTGAAGCACATAAAGGAACGATCATTGCGGCGAACGGAATCGGTGGCGGTGCGGAATTTACCATTTCAATTCCAACCGATACGCACTATCTAAATTTGTAGATCAATGACTTCGGGTATTTCCATATTGATTGTTGACGATGAAGTGCAAATGAGGCGCTTACTCCGCACCACGCTTGAAAACGACGGATATAAAATCACTGTAGCGGAAAACGGATCCGACGCCATCCGATTGTCCGAATCAAATCGTTTTGATTTGGTCATACTGGATCTCGGTTTACCAGATGTAGACGGTAGAGAAGTGCTGAAAAAGATCCGCTCGTGGGCTCGTTATCCCATACTTATTCTTTCGGCAAGGTCCGACGAGCAGGATATCATCTCGGCTCTTGATGCGGGGGCCAATGATTATCTCACCAAACCATTTCGCGGCGGCGAACTGATTGCTCGTGTGCGGACGGCGCTCCGCATCTTTAATTCTACATCACAAAAAGAATCAAAGTTTACTTTCGGCACCATCGCCGTCGATCTCGACGCACACACGATTTCGAAGAACAATGACCCGGTAAAACTAACTCCGACGGAATTCTCTCTTTTGGCACTGTTCATCCGCAATGAAGGTAAGGTTCTCACGCACAATTACATCCTTCAGCAGGTGTGGGGACCGAAATTCGAAGGGGAATCGCAATACACGCGTGTTTATGTGGGACAACTGCGAAAGAAACTGGAAGATGATTCCAATAATCCTGTTTTTTTCCTCACCGAATCTGGTATCGGATATCGCTTTTCCGACGAACTGGGTCAATCATAGGTGGCATTGTTCCAACATTTCTAAGTCACGTAGTTCTTATATGATAAAAAAAACCGGCAGCGCTGCCGGTTTTTTTTCAACTATTTATTTTTTTTCGATTGCTGGGGGAGTTTCTGCTGCATCTTCTCCATAAATCCCGGTTTGCGTTTATGTTCTGGGATTTTTTGCAGTGGTTCGTCTTTATGGCGTTGATTAAAATACCATTGCTGTCCGATGGAGAGCAAATTGAAAACAAAATAATACAGGTTCAAACCGGATGGGAAGTGATTGAACATCACCGTCATCATTACCGGCATCATCCAGACAAGCGCTTTTTGTGTCGGATCTGTAACGGTCTGCTTCTGCTGAACGAACATCGTAATACCCATCGCCAGCGTTAATCCGCTAATAAAATTACCGAGCAACGGCATAGTGAATGGTAGGGAGATCA
>JALNZH010000264.1 GCA_023229405.1 Bacteroidota bacterium | reverse complement strand
GGCGAAAGATGAAATCGGACGCGAAAAAGAATCCGCGATGGTACAATTGCGTACGGAAGTTGCGGAACTCTCCATCATCGTTGCAGAGAAAATTCTCGACGAATCGCTCGACAGTGCAAAACAAAAGAAAATGGTCGACAAAGTACTTCAACAATTACAGAATAACTGATGAGTAATGTACGCATAGCAACCAGGTACGCTTCAGCATTAATGGAGCTGACCAACGAACAGAAAAAATCTGATGCGGTGGCAAACGATCTGCAGACCGTGAAGAATGCGGTCGAAGCATCACGCGAATTGCGTTTGATGCTGGCAAGTCCGGTGATCGCAAAAGAGAAAAAGCAGGGGGTGCTCCGCGAGGTGTTCAAGAAGAAAGCGGGAGAATTGGTGCTGGGATATCTTGAACAGATTGTTGCGAAAGGGCGTGAAAACATTCTGGGTGAAATCCTGACACAATATTTTATCCTTCGGGATGAACAGCTTGGTATCGTACGCGTACGCGTTCGAACAAGTGTTGATTTTTCCGCGAAGCAGGAAAAAGATTTGACAAAACAACTGGAAACGATGACAAAGAAAAAAGTGGAGATCACATTCAGTCTGGATAAGACTATTAAAGGTGGATTTGTGGCTCGTGTTGGTGATACAGTGCTAGACGGCAGCGTAAAACGCCAATTGGAAATTTTGAAATTGAAATTAAAACAAGGTTCGTTAAATAATTGATAAGGAACTACCACAATGGCTGAAGTTCGACCCGATGAAATAACCGCGATACTCCGCAAACAACTTGCCGGATACGAAAAAGAAGTTGATGTGTACGATGTCGGCACCGTGTTGCAGGTCGGCGACGGTATCGCACGCGTTTACGGTCTCTCCAAATGTATGTCCGGAGAGCTCGTTGAATTTCCGAATGATGTATTCGGTATGGTACTGAATCTTGAAGAGGATAACGTCGGTTGTATCCTGTTCGGCGACGACACGATGATTAAAGAAGGTGATACCGTCAAACGCACGAACCGTGTGGCGTCTATGCCGGTGGGTGAAGCGATGCTTGGCCGCGTGATCAATCCGCTCGGTCAGCCGATCGACGGACGCGGCGCGATCAAAACGGACAAATTCTCACCGATCGAACGAAAAGCACTCGGCGTTATTCAACGCGCTCCGGTGAAGGTCGCATTGCAAACCGGACTTAAATCTGTGGATGGTATGATCCCCATCGGACGCGGACAGCGACAATTGATCATTGGTGACCGTCAAACAGGGAAAACGGCGGTTGCTCTTGATGCCATCATCAATCAAAAATATACACACACTGAAGAAGCGAAAAAGCAAGGTGTAAAACCGGTGTACTGTATCTATGTTGCGGTCGGTCAAAAAGGATCGACGGTAGCACAGGTGGTTGGTAAGCTGGAAGAAGAAGGAGCAATGGCATACACGACGGTAATTGCGGCAAATGCCAGCGACCCGGCTCCGATGCAGTTCATTGCTCCATATTCGGGTGCAACGCTTGGCGAATTCTTCCGCGACAGCAGCCGTGATGCTCTTGTGGTATATGATGATCTTTCAAAGCAGGCCGCTGCATACCGTCAGGTATCGCTGTTGCTGCGCCGTCCGCCCGGACGTGAAGCGTATCCCGGCGACGTGTTCTATCTTCACTCTCGTTTGCTCGAGCGTTCCTCTAAATTGAGCGATGAGGAAGGAGGCGGAAGTTTGACCGCACTGCCAATCATCGAAACACAGGCAGGCGATGTGTCCGCCTACATTCCGACGAACGTGATCTCTATTACAGACGGTCAGATCTATCTCGAACCGAATCTGTTCAACGCCGGTGTGCGTCCCGCTATTAACGTTGGTATTTCGGTATCGCGCGTGGGCGGTAACGCTCAGATCAAAGCGATGAAGAAGGTTGCCGGTCGTCTGCGTCTCGAGTTGGCACAGTACCGTGAACTGGAAGCGTTCGCAAAATTCGGTTCCGATCTAGACAAATCGACACAACAGCAGTTGCGCCGTGGTGCACGCTTGGTAGAATTGTTGAAGCAGGGCCAGTACGTTCCGCTTCCGGTCGAAAAACAGGTTGTGATGATCTATCTCGGCACAAACGGATTCTTGGATGAACTGCCGGTGGATAAAGTGCAGCAATTCGAACGTGAGTTTTTGCAGATGTTTGAACTGAAACATAAAGCGATCCTGTCAACGATTGCTGAGAAAAAAGATCTACCTGAAGATGTTGCGAAACAGATCCAGTCTATAACCAAAGATTTCATGACAACGTTTAAAGCGGCGTAATCCTAATGGCAACCTTACGAGAAATACGCCAGCGAATCAGCGGCGTAAAAAGTACACAAAAGATTACCAAAGCGATGAAGATGGTAGCTGCGGCAAAACTCCGCCGCGCAACCGATGCGATCATCGCCGCGCGCCCGTATGCGCGGAAGATGCAAGAGCTTCTTTCCTACCTCTCCGGCCAGGTGGATGTAACGAAGTACCCGCAATTTGAAGCGCGCGAAGTGAAATCCGTTGCTATCGTTATTGTAACGGCAGATCGGGGATTGTGCGGCGCGTTCAACAGTAATATCATCAAAGCGGCGGTGAATCATATCACCACACACTACGCGGAGATGAATGCGGCGGGGAAAGTTAAACTGATCTGTGTGGGGAAAAAAGGATATGATTTCTTTAGCAAGCGCGATTACGAAGTAATCGCAAAACACATCGGCGTCTATAATCAGATGAGTTTTACCACTGCAAAGACTATCGTAGCAGAAATTGTGGATGGATTTGTGAAGGGTGAATACGATAAGGTTGAGATCATTTCCAATGAGTTCAAAAATGCTGTCCAGCAGAAGCTTACCATCGGACAATTCCTGCCGGTTGTACAAGAACAAGTGATCAAAACGAAAACAAACGCAACCGATTATATCTTTGAACCGACGAGTGACGAGATCGTTTCAGCTCTTATACCAAAACATTTGAACTTCCAGGTATGGCGTGTATTGCTGGATTCGAATGCGGCAGAACATGGCGCGCGGATGTCGGCAATGGAGAATGCGTCCACCAATGCTCGAGATCTTATCAAAGTGCTGCAACTAACCTACAATAAAGCGCGTCAAGCTGCGATCACAAAGGAATTACTGGAGATCGTTGCTGGCGCAGAAGCATTGAAAAAAGCTGGTTAAATAAAAAAATAGTAGAGAATGAATCATTGACTCATTGTGTCATTGATTCAAAGGCTCAACGAAACAAGTACGTTAGGTTGTGAAGTCTTTATGTTTGAAACCCTTACCGAACGATTAGATGGCGCGTTACGTAAGCTCCGCGGACAGCACCGTATCTCGGAAGAGAATACGGCCGAAGCGCTGAATGAAGTACGCAAAGTGTTACTCGATGCCGACGTAAATTTCGGCGTCGTTTCATTGTTCATTGACAATGTCCGCAAAAAAGCGGTCGGACAGGACGTAATCACTAATGTTGCTCCTGGACAGCTGATTATCAAGATCATCTATGATGAACTTGTGCAGTTGATGGGAAGCGAGAAATCGGAAATTAAATTTTCTTCCGATATACCTTCCGTAATCATGGTTGCCGGACTTCAAGGCTCTGGAAAGACAACCTTCACCGGGAAACTGGCGAACTATTTGAAGAGCAAGGGGAAACTGCCGCTATTAGTTGCGGCAGATACGTATCGCCCCGCGGCGATCGATCAGTTGATCATGCTTGGCGAACAGATTGGTGTTCCAGTATTCTCCAGCAGAACATTAACCGCGCTGCAGATTGCGAAACATGCAATTCCGCACGCGAAAGAAAACGCTCGTGATGTTATCATTATCGACACCGCCGGACGGTTGGCGATTGATGAAGTGATGATGAACGAAGTGGCGGATATCAAATCTGCCGTGAAGCCGCACGAAATTCTGTTTGTCGTCGATTCAATGATCGGTCAGGATGCCGTGAACACGGCGAAAGCATTCCACGACCGTTTGGATTTCGACGGCGTGGTGCTGACGAAGCTGGATGGCGATACGCGCGGCGGAGCCGCACTTTCCATTCGCAGCGTTGTCGGCAAACCGATTAAATTTGTCGGTACCGGCGAAAAGATGGATGCGCTCGAACAGTTCTATCCGGACCGCATGGCATCCCGTATTCTTGGCATGGGTGATATTGTTTCGCTCGTGGAAAAAGCGCAGCAAACGTTCGACCAGAAGCAGGCGGAAAAATTACAGGATAAACTGATTAAAGCGCAGTTTACCCTGCAAGATTTTTACGAACAACTTCAGCAGATCAAGAAGATGGGTCCGCTGTCGCAGGTGATGTCGATGATCCCCGGTGCGGCGAAGCTGGGAAATCTGAATGATGTTGACGACAAAGAATTAAAATATGTGGAAGCGATTATTCTTTCGATGACGAAAGAAGAGCGAAATAATCCCGCCATCATCAACGGGTCGCGCAGAAAACGGATCGCCAACGGAAGCGGAACAACCATTCAGGAAGTGAACAAATTATTGACACAGTTTACCGAGATGCAGAAAATGATGCGGAATTTTTCGAAAGGGAAAAGCATCGCAAAAATGATGGGACAACGGTTCGGACGGTAATCCGATACGGTGGGCACATACGAGTTGAAAAGAAATACTAATACTACAATATCAATCAGCAGTAACATAAGGAGTAACAACACGTGGCAGTAAAAATCAGATTACAACGCGGTGGAAAGAAGAAACAGCCGATCTACCGTATCGTAGCAGCAGATTCCCGGTATAAACGCGATGGACGTTTTCTGGAAAGACTCGGACAATATAACCCCAGCACCGATCCGATAACGATCGATGTGAAAGAAGGACGTGTATTGTACTGGCTCGGCGTCGGCGCAACACCGACCGATACAGTGAAGAACCTTCTCAGTCGGAAAGGGATCATGTTAAAATGGACCTTGAAGAAAAAAGGAAAAGATGAAGCGACCATAGCTGCGGAATTAGAAAAATGGTCTGCATCGCAGGCATTGAAGCGTGAAAAAGAGTTGGCAAAGAAATCACGCCGTAAAATAGCGAAGAAAAAAGCGTCCGCTCCTGCAGCAACACCGGCAGCAGAAGCGCCCGTGCAAGCATAAGTTCGGCGTCATCGTAGATAACACCGTCTTCTCATACTAATACAGGAGGCAGATATGCGCGAATTCCTCGAATATGTTGCGAAGCAGCTTGTTGACAATCCTGATTCTGTCCAGATCACGGAAGAGGAGAAAGACAATAAGGTTATCTTTAAGATCAAAGTAGCACAGGCCGATATCGGTAAGATCATCGGAAAGCAGGGACGCACGGCGCAATCGATGCGTGTGTTGCTCAGCGCAGTAGCGGCGAAATCCGGGAAAAG
>JALNZH010000263.1 GCA_023229405.1 Bacteroidota bacterium | reverse complement strand
CGTACGCTGAAGGACAGCCGTTATTTCGTGAAGGATTCTGGAGTGACCTGGGGATGTACGCTATCGTTCAGAGCTATATCCTCAGTTGGATGATCTTTGGATTCACCTACTGGTTAGATGGCATGACCGGTCTGTCAAGATTTCACATCGTCTCAGTCTGGCCCGTGATGTATCAATTTCTGCTCTTTCTGGTGACCCATGACCTATATATCTACCTATTCCATCGGTGGCAACACCGGAATAAATATCTCTATCGAATCCACGAAGCTCATCATTCCGTTAGTGATGTAGACTGGCTTGCTGGTGCCCGCTCCCATTCACTGGAAATCCTTATCAATCAGACTATTGAGTTTATACCGATCATCCTGCTCGGTGCAGCACCTGAAGTAATTCTTATTAAAGGAATCGTGGATGCGGTATGGGGAATGTATATCCACTGCAATATCGATATCCGTTCCGGATGGCTGCAATACTTCATCAACGGACCGGAGATGCACCGGTGGCATCATTCCAAAGGAAAAGGGAACAGTGTCAATTTCGGTACCAAGTTCGCTGTCTGGGATTGGATGTTCGGCACCGCATATCATCCACGTCTGGAGAAACCTGTTGCGTACGGTCTTATCGATACGGATTTTCCCAAAGGATACTTCGCCCAGCATTGGTACGCGTTCAGGAAATTCAGAAAAAAGGAACGGCAAATACCGTAATAATAAATTGTTATTCCGATAATTATTCTTTCAAAGGTATTTCGTTCATTGGTGTAATGCGACGGCACAATATTCCCGTTAGCCAAATCCCCGTCGTTGATACTCGAACATCAGGACAAAAGAGGATTCATTCAATGCACCTTGGAAAGGATTACCACATGAATCGGACTTCCGAATTGTGGAGCACATACTCTATGCGGGCAGGTGGTTCAAAGAGAATGAATTTACGAAGGCACTTCAGGAGATTTGGCTCGGCTACCTGATCGATCCTTTTAATGAACAACTGGCGAAATTGGAAAGTCAGATCACAGCAGCACTGGGTGAAGGATAAAGAAAGGGGAGATACTGAAATTTCCCCGTGCTGTTCATTATTCTATTTTATTTCACTGGATCCATGTTTCCACGCGCAGGTTCTTCATCCGTCCTTCCGGTGTATGACTGGCAGTGATCGCAACATCGGCGCCGAATCCAGCAATGTTTACCGGAACAATATTGATTCTGCGTGACCGAAATACCCCGGCCAACACTTCTGCTTGTTCAAGCGAGATACGTTTGTTTCCTTATTTCCCTCGCCGTCCGAAAAACCGATCAGTTTCAATTGCGGATATCCGTTCACCTTCAGATATTCTACGACCCGTTCGAGATACTCCTGCGCCTTGGTATCAAGGTCATCCTTGATCCGTTTCATCACAAACTGTTGGAATGTTACATGTGTTCCGCTGTTGGTTTCGCGCGCATAGAGTGAAATAGTTGAATTTTCGCCGGTGATTGCCTTCCAGTTGACGATCTCGCCCGAAAAGATCTTTCCCACTTGATCTGCGGAAAGGGATTGAACGGGATTGCTTGGGTGAACAATAATGGCAAGTCCGTCAAGAGCAAGCACATGCTTGTTGGACAGACCGAACATGTTCCCAAGTCCTCGGGTCTGAAGCAATATCACCTCTTCATTCTTGATCTCCCGCGACGACATCCCAATGTCACAGAGGCCGTTTCCTAGATCTATAAATGCAAACGATGAACCATGTGCGAATACTACGATGAGCATGGACGATGCTGAATCGGAATGTATGGTCAGTAAATAGCGAGTATGTTCATCCGACGATTTTGTCCGGGACCATGGGAGCCGTCAATATCTCATTATAAGAATGTTCCAGAATATGGTATTTGTCTCCTTGTCCGAAAATCCATGTTTTTTGGAAAAAATAGACAATATGGACGTTCGTTTTCCCGTTGCATCTGGATAACTCATCTTCTATATTAGCCCACGATTTATGACACTTCACCAAAAGACAAAAACGCTATTATCAGAAATCAATGCGCTGTCCGGAAACACCTTGCGGCGTGCTATTGATCTGGGCAATTTACTGGAGATTGCTGACCAACATTCACAGCATCAATTGCTGGACGGACTGGCATTCTCTTCAAAGTTCATTGTGAAATCATTTGAATTGATGCAACGCATTGGCAAAGACGGAAATGGGTATGAAAAGATTGCAGAAGAATTTACGGCGCAAATAAAAAAATCGCAGGAAGTTTTGTCACAAATGCTCGAAAAAGCTGACCCGATGATGAAAGCGCATTTTTTCGGAACTTATCTTGAAATGAATACGCTGACACTGGAGAATCTGATGAAACTCTATCACGATCTGAGTTGGTACAAAAACTATCAGATCGATCATGCAATATAAAAATTTTCAGGGTCGTCTATTGGCGTCTCGATTGGCTCGATGAAATAACAGTGATCCTGAAACTCTTCTCGTCTCACATTTCCGAAAGGAACATCGTATGGCAAAGAAGTCCAAAAAATCTGCCGTCAGAAAAAAGAAATCCCGTACTGCAAAACAATCCAAACGGCATTCCATTCCGAAAAAAAAACATCCTGCAAAAAAGAAAATGCTTATTTCGGTCCAGTTAACTGATCCGGCATCGAATCCTGCTCAATCTCATCATCACAATCCTTATGAAGTTGTCCTTCATAATTTTGAACTTGCAGCCAAAAAGATCGGTCTGAACGAAGAACTTGCTATGCTTATCCGTACGCCTGACAGAGAGTTACGTGTAGAACTTCCGGTGATGATGGATGATGGGAAACTTCATTCTCTCATTGGATACCGCGTTCAACATAATAATGCTCGGGGACCGTATAAAGGGGGAATTCGGTACCATCAGGAAGTGGATTTGGATGAAGTGCGCGCGCTGGCATCGTTGATGACGTGGAAAACGGCGGTAGCCGATATTCCATTTGGCGGAGCCAAAGGAGGAGTGACAATCGATCCGACGAAGCTTTCCCAGGGAGAATTGGAACGATTGACCCGCGCGTTTACTTCAAAAATTGATCTCATCATCGGACCATCCGAAGATATTCCTGCACCGGATGTGAACACCAATGCACAAACCATGGCCTGGATGATGGATGAATACAGCAAATCACATGGATATTCTCCTGCTGTGGTCACCGGGAAACCAATTGAACTCGGCGGTTCACTTGGACGCGAAGAAGCAACCGGACGTGGAGTCTGCATAGCGCTGCGCGAAGCTGCCCGTTCATATCGATTCGATCTCAAAAAAATAACCGTAGCCATTCAAGGATTCGGCAATGTCGGTTCGCATACAGCACGAATATTGGAACAGGAGCTGGGCGTAAAAGTTGTGGCGATCAGCGATGTTAAAGGGGGAATCTATAATCCTCGCGGCATTCGGTATGCTGATGCTGCCGCTCAATTAAAAAATACCGGCAGTATTGTGGGATTAAAAGGAGGTGTGAAACTGACGAACGAAGAACTTTTAGAGCTAAAATGCGACGTGCTGATACCTGCTGCGCTGGGAAATCAGCTGCGTGCAGACAACGCACAAAGAGTGCAGGCAAAACTGATCGTAGAAGCGGCAAACGGGCCGACAACATATGAAGCAGATGAGATTTTTAATTCAAAAAAAATTCCGGTCATTCCGGATATTTATGCCAATGCAGGCGGAGTGACAGTCAGTTATTTCGAATGGGTACAGAATGTTCAGCGTTTTCGTTGGGAATACCAGCGAGTACAAAACGAACTGGAAAAAATTATGACGCCAGCGTTTTTGGCTGTGCATCGCACGTCGGAATTTCACAAAGTGCCGCTGCGAATCGGTGCATTCATCTTGGCGGTGGAACGTGTGGCTACAGCAGCGAAATTACGGGGAATTTAATTCCATAAAAAAGGGGAAACCAATGACTGAAATTCCTGCAGAAGCTGTCGCGGTATTGGAACTCGGAAATAAGATAGAAGCGATTAAAATTGTCCGTGCATCGACAGGTGGAGGACTGAAAGAGACAAAAGATATCGTGGAACAATATTTAAAAGAGCATCCTGAATTGGAGCAACGATATTCGTCGATACAATCGGAAAACAATAGAAAAAGTTTATTGCGATTTATTTCGCTTCTCTTGTTGGCTCTTGCGGTCTATTATCTGTTGTCAATTGTCGGGCCATAACGATATTCTCTTCACTCAAATCAGCCGTCCGTTTTCCGGCTGTCCTTTTCTTGTTGATACGTAAATTCATTAAATCTATCTTTTGAGTATTACGTCCATGAAGGAATCCTATGAAATCACTTTTTGTTCTACTATATCTACTGTCCTCAATTGTTTATTCTCAATCGATAAAAATCCTGCCGACGCCGCAATCGGTGATTGAAAAAACCTCTCTCTTTAAGATCACTTCTTCCACCAGGATTGTTCTTGGAAGCGATTCAAAATTGGAACAATTTATTGCCGAACAATTAAACGACGAAATTGCACTCAAGAAAGAAACGCGATTGAAAGTGATGGGTGCAGATGCCGTCAGGAAACTTACCTCAAATTTCATTTTTATAGGGAAACCAAATACAGAATACGGGAAAAAATTGCTGAAGGATCGGAAAGGTGCGCTTCCTCCGGTGATGAAAACAGAAGGATACTTTCTGGATGTCGATGCGAATGGCATTGCAGTCATTGCTGAATCGGAAAAAGGATTGTATTACGGCGTGATGTCTTTGATGCAGATGTTGGATACGGAAAAGCGGAGTGTGATTGTGCGTGGTGTGACGATCCATGATTATCCGTCGCAAAAGATCCGTGGAATTACGGACGATATTAGCCGCGGACAAGTCTCCACACTAGAGAACTTTAAGAAGATTATCCGCTTTTGCGCCCGCAATAAGATGAATGTTTATAGTCCATATTTCGAAGACGTATTTCAGTTTAAACATCACCCAGAAATCGGCAGGAACCGGTGTGCGTTAAGTCCGGCTGAATGCAAAGAACTCGATGCATACGCAAAGCAACACTTCGTTGAAGTTATTCCGATTTTTGAAACACTGGGTCACTGGGAAAACATTCTTATTCATCCTGAGTATGCAAAGTTTGGCGAATTTCCCGGTGCACATACTATCAACGTGTCGGATGAAAAAGTATATGCTCTGCTGGATGAAATGATCGGTGAGATCGCCGCATGTTTTAGTTCTCCGTACTTTAATGTCGCTGCGGATGAGTCGTGGGATGTCGGACTGGGTGTGAATAAAGAACGGGTGAAGAAAAGCGACCTGGCAACGGTACATGCAGAACATTATAAACGTGTTTTTGAGATCATTAAAAAATATGGCAAAAAAGTAATGATGTACGGCGATATCATCCTGGAGCACCCTGAAATTCTAAAAAAAATTCCTCAGGATGTGACGATGGTGGATTGGCATTACGGTTCAT
>JALNZH010000262.1 GCA_023229405.1 Bacteroidota bacterium | reverse complement strand
ACATACTTGTCCAAAATAAATCATACAAGAGAAAAACTTATTCCTTCTTTTCTTGACGGGGTACCGAAGGAATGCCGACATGGTATAAACATTTGGTCGGCACAAGAAAAGAAGCACAAGAACCCCTTGCAACATTTAACGCGCGCGATGAATCCCGTTCGCATTTGCCCGTAGATGGCAAAAAACGCCATCAAAAGTCCCTTCATGATTTCAGGCCCCCTCTGTATCTCCCCCTTTACAGGGGGAGAAAAAGCTCACTCAATCCTCCTATATTTCGCTCCCTCCCATATCTCATCCAACACTGTAAGAGATGTAGGGGAGGGCTTACTTTTCTCAACATAACATATCTTCCATAAATCCACCTGTTTTGATAAATTTTTGTCAATAAGGGTTTTATTTTGGACAGCTATGACACTCTGATACTGTTAACTCGTTCTACGGTATGGTAATGAAAATCCGAAGAAGAACAAAGACAGTTATGTGCGGATTTCGGCCCTTCTGCGAACCGGCTCCTGGCTATCCGATCCAACGGCGATATTCGCTTTCCGAACTATCCATTCGGTAATCATTAAATTATTTTTCACTTGTTGATTTTGCTCACACCAGAATCAATTTTTTTGTATTTTATTCTATAAAGACAATCACGGAACAACTCACTTATTTCTCATCGTGTGCTGTATGAAACAATTACTGAAAGTAGTCAAATGGACCGCCATCATTGCGGGTGTTGTAGCGATTCCGATTTTGCTGAAAAAAAAAATGGATGAAACGGAACGGAACCGCGAGAATGTCCGCTATGATACCAATGACTACATATCCGAAAGCGGATTGTAACAATAACAATGAAAAAGGTCAGCGTTCATGCTGACCTTTTTTTCGTCCATTCCTATCATTGGAATTATTGGATCTTCTCCACTTTAATCATGTTCGTTGTGTTCCGCGACATCAGCGGAATCCCCGCAGTGATTACCACATAGTCCCCTTTTTTCAGATATCCCAATTCTACCAACGAGGCATTTACTCGTGCAATCGTTGCATCCGTTTCTCCAACTTCAAAACTTTTAATCAGCAATGAACGTACGCCCCAGATCAAATTTAACCGACGTTGAATGCGTTCCCGATCCGCGATACCAATCACTTGTGCGTTCGGACGATACCGGGAGATTGCCTTCACCGTAGAACCTGAATGGGAGAAACAGATGATCGCCGCAGCATCAATCTGTTTCGCCAGAATACATGCTGAGCGTGCAAGACCCTTGAATACGGCATGTTGTTCGCTGGCAACTTCATCTTCAAGATACAGTTTGTCTTTTCCTTCTTGTTCCACGCGACGGATAATTGTATCCATTGTTTGCACGACGATTACCGGATATTTTCCTACGGATGTTTCACCGCTCAACATCACAGCATCCGCACCATCCAATACTGCGTTTGCAACATCGTTTGCTTCCGCGCGTGTTGGACGAGGGTTTTCAATCATCGAATCCAGCATTTGTGTTGCGATGATCACTGGCTTTCCCGCAGCATTCGCTTTCCGCGCAATCATCTTCTGTGCAAGAGGAACTTCTTCCGTTTTACATTCAACGCCAAGATCACCGCGTGCCACCATAATCCCATCGGATTCATGGATAATGGCGTCGATATTCTGCAGCGCCTCATCCTTCTCGATTTTGGAAATAATCGGAAGCTTTTTGCGTTTGTCAATATGCTCAATAATAAATTCACGAAGTTCAATAACATCCTGAGCGGACCGGACGAAGGAAAGTGCCACATAGTCGATATCGTTGGCGATTCCGAACAACAGATCCTCTTTGTCCTTTTCCGTCATTGAAGGGGCGCTGACTGAAACGCCCGGAAGATTAATTCCTTTGTTGCTTTTTAATAAACCCCCATGCACCACTTCTGCAACTACTTCACGTTCGGAGGTGGAGAGCACCTGAAATTGCAGAAGTCCGTCATCCATCAGAATGGTATCGCCTGCTTTCACATCGTTAGGAAGGTGTTGATATGTCGTTGATACCTTAAAATTTTCGCCGAGCATTTCATCGATGGTTATCGTCAGATGTTCCCCTTCCTTCAGCTCCATCGGCTCTTTCAATTTTCCAGTCCGGATTTTCGGTCCCTGCAAATCCAGAAGGATTGCAACCGGTTCATCCACTATCTTTGATGCTTGCCGGACCTTGTTCATCATTTCCAAATGATCATCATGAGAACCGTGTGAAAAATTCAACCTCGCTACGTCCATACCTGCCTCGACCATCTTCACCAATGTCTCCACAGTCGATGATGCAGGGCCAAGTGTACACACAATTTTCGTTCTACCATATTTTCGTTTTTCTTGTATCATAACGTCTAATTCATCTTCCGAGTGAGTAAATATTTATTGAATAGGAGTAAGATACAAAATATTTTTGGATATTTTAAGCACCTCGTTCTCATCTAGCGGTAACGTATGGTATTCCCCGTTTTTCCAGAGCGGAGTTTGATCTGAATAATGGTCGTGAAGCGGCTGACCGGACTGACCGGAGGGGATTACGGACAATGCACCGTTTATATTCGCAAAGTCGATGATTTTACGCATCGAAGGACCCAACGTCATTCCGTATGGTGCGGTAAACCGATATTCGCCGTTATTCACTGTCGTACCGGAACCTCCCACTTCAAACGGACCGATATTGAAGATAGACTTCAATACGTCTATGTCGCCGAACGGATGTTTTAAAGTTAACGTATGAATCCTTCCCCAGCGCCATTCTTTCATCTGATTGCCAAGCGTTCCCTTCAATTCCTCTACCGTTTCCTTCAGACTCTTGCGGATAATCTCCTCCCGTGTTTCAATTTGCGGCGTGGCACTATCGTCGAACCATACGGAGCCGGTATCATTCAGCAGCGAAAGTGAAACCCGGTACGGAATGTTGGCAAGAACGATATATTGTCGGTAGAGATTTTCGCCCATTTCATCCTGATAGATATTCTTGTTCAGATGCTGAAAAAAAACTTCAAAGATCGTTGTCGGTACATCATCTTTGGCAAGGGTGAAATTCCAATTGCGAAAATAATTGACCGCCATTGCAACTGCCGGATCGTCCGCCGGTGTTGCATCATACGCTGAAAGGATGAACGGAGTCATCTCTTTTGCAAAATGGGAATACTGATCATTTTGCAGTTTTTTAAAATCACTCACATCCAACAATTGTTTTGCTTGAAGCACTTCGCGGATGCGTTGGATGCGAGACGGAGGTTCCCAGAGATTCGCAATATGATACGGTGCGTTGTTTGTTGTTTTGTTGTTGGCTGATGCAATGAATCCGTCGGGGGGATTAAACAAGGAAGGGAGTTCTTCGAACGGAATAAATCCCTGCCATTCATCCTCGCCGGTCCAGCCCCGGAATGGAAGGGTAGGATTGTTTCCGGCGCGCTTCGGCAGACGCACACCGGGATGGTATCCGATATTTCCGTCGACGTCCGCATACACAAAATTCTGTCCAGGTACCGTAAACTCTTTTACACCGTTCAGAAAACTCTGCCAGTCGCGGGAGGTATTGACCAGATACAATGCGTATAATTCATCGCTCATTTCAAAACCGGTCCACTTCATAGTAATAAAGTCGGAAGATACAAAATGGTCGAGAGGGTAAACCTCGTTCACTGCCGGTCCGTGATGGGTTTTTTTGATGATAAACGGAACGTACGCCGAGTCCTTCACCCACACTGTATCGTGAATGAGTTCGATCTCCTTCCATTCATTTTTAAAGAGATAGGTATCACCGCCGAGCGAGTCGGTCTGCTCAAAATAAAAATCGGCGTCATCGGCCATTACATTTGTGAATCCCCACGCCACACGTGGATTATGGCCGAGAACGACCAACGGTGTTCCGGGAAGCGAAACGCCAGCAACATTAACAGCGCCGCCGGTGAGATGATTCTCATACCATTTTGCGGGAAGGGAAAGTCCTAGGTGCGGATCGTTTGCCAGCATTGCCTTTCCGCTCGCCGATTTTTTGGGACTAATCGCCCATGAATTACTGCCGATGTGCGTTCCTGTAGTGCCGAAAAATTGTTTAAACTCCTGATGGAGAGCGGCAAAGGATTGCAGCGGTTGAAAGCGTTGCTGATCGAATGTTCCACTCACAATTACCGGCGCGTTTTCAGGATAGGTGGGGAAAACGTTCCTCGCTTTTTCTTCGCCAAGCTGTGCGATCAGTTCTCCCAACACCACATCCACATGCCACGAGATGTTCAACTCCCACGCCATTAACCGGGCAATCATCAAACTGTGAACGGGAGTCCACTCTTCCGGTTCATAATTCAGCATGTCGAATTCAATCGGATATCGTCCTTTATGCGTGCGGATAAACTCATTCACTCCGGCTGCATACGCAATCAATATCTCAGCAGATTTCGGATGAAGCTGCCGTTCTAGTTGTTCTGCAATCCGTTTGAATCCGACAGTTTTAAGCATCTTGTCGAACTTCACCGTTGAGGGTCCAAGAATTTCCGACAGACGACCTTCTCCCGCACGTCGTGTTAAATCCATTTGCCACAGACGGTCCTGTGCATGAACGTATCCCTGCGCAAAGAACAGATCATATTCATTGGATGCACGGATATGAGGAACTCCGAATTCATCCCGGTTGATGGCGACCGCCTCTCGCAGCGAAGCAACGGAGAGTGTTCCGGAATATTCCGGAAATGATTTTGTGACAAGATATCGCAGGACGAAAAAAAGTATTACTGAAACAACTGCTATAGAAACGGTAATACCGATAACGAGTTTAATTTTTCGCATGGCTGTTATTGGTTCTTCAATTTTGGAAGATTCCATTGTTGCCGCAGACGGTGATACTCTGCATGCGGCAGTTGTACGATGTATGTTTTTTGTTTCGGATCTAACCAGTGAAGCAGTGTGAGCATGTCCGCCTCATCCATCGATGTACAACCGCTGGTGGGGATATTATTGATATGAAAAAAAATACAACTCCCTTTTCCTTTCTTACTTCCAACATTGTGTCGGATGGCAAGAACATACGAATAATCAGGATCAACGTTATTCATCTCTTCGGCGCTATTCCAGTCCTTGGTGATACTCCCCTCTTCCACAATGCTGTTATAGAACTGCGAAGCCGTATCATCAATGCAGCGAGTCATCATGGTTAGTTGACGATAGGGAAACCGCACTCCTTCCGGTGCTGAAGGATTCAGACCGTATAATACTGTATCCAATTCAAATATCCCTGCCGGAGACCGACTGTCTCCTTCTTGTTTAACAAACTCTCCTTGCTGCTCCGGATGAACTCCAATCCCCCAGCCAAGTCCGCTATCGCCGATTGAGACAGAGAATTCGCCCCGCTGTTTTTTCCATGTATCTTTCGTCCGGTCAAACAGATAGACCTTCGCTTTATTACCCTTCCAATCCTCAGTTATAGTGACGATAAG
>JALNZH010000261.1 GCA_023229405.1 Bacteroidota bacterium | reverse complement strand
GCGTTACATTTCGCAAGGGGTTCTTGTGCTTCTTTTCTTGTGCCGACCAAATCTTTATACCATGTCGGCATTCCTTCGGAACCCCGTCAAGAAAAGAAGCAATAAGTTTTTCTCTTGTATGATTTATTTTGGACAAGTATGAATGCTAATGAAACCGTTGGCATTGGTTATGCATTAGCACTGATGTTCGATTTTTTGAACTTTAAATGACGATCCCCAACGATGTTTTAAAGGCAATATCTGGAATGCCAAAGACCAATACTCCAACAGTGTACCGCGCGAAGATCGTATACTGTCTTCCGAGTGCAAATCCCGTTGGAAGAACCGTCCCGAGCGACGTCCGTAAACTTTTCGCCATATCCGGATCCATTCCATGCGCATCAGCCGATCCCAACACCACACCCCCGCCCAGACGATAGTGTGAATTTCTATAACCGGTGCTCGATTGAAATGCCTGGAAGAGTAATCCGTCAACATCAAGATATAATAACCGAACGGGCAGCAACAACCAGTTCCATCCGGTCATGCGATTCGGCAGCGTAAAGTCCAATCCCACTTTAATGCCGGAGGTGAGTTTTTTGGTAACATGATACCGGTCGAAGATAAATCCATACTCGCCAAAATAGTGGACATAATTCAGCGCAATGGTGTGAGCACCAAACCCAAGATCCATTCCGAGTGTGAGTGATGAGGCCTGACTGACGGTGAGTGTATTCGAAAACACATTGTGTGTTTCTTTCGTCAAGCTCGGTTTGCTCAGTCTCAGTGAATCGATTAAAATCTGCATCGAATCGGCTCCGGTCCCTCCCGGTTTTCCGACTAAAAATACCGGTGCGTAACTTTTGCTGTTCGCCAGCGGATCATCCATTGTGAACGAGGGAGCATACTCATACAAGACCGAAAGGTTCAAGGCGGCGATTGCCGTATCGATATACCGCACAGCATTATAATATATTCCGAATGTACCGCCCCACCGTGTATCTCGATAATCTCCGTGCGCTTTCCATTTTAACGCATTCGTTTCACCGGCTTCAAAATCGATTGCGCGATCAAGCGGATCATTAAAATAGTATTCCGATTTTTGGATGGCGATCAAACCGTCGATTGGCAGATCGAGATCAAGCACAGTCCGTACATCGTATCGCTTTCCCGTTACGCCGATTGATAATTGTCCGAAACGATTGTTCATCAACTCATATCCCAATCCGATGTTCATCACGTTGGAACGGATGAGAAGATTTGTCGAGACCGCCATGTTCAACAGAATGTCAATGCCAATCGTTTGTGTTCCCGTTTCTCGGGTGGCGCGCAATTTCATGCTTACATCACTTACCCGAAATCCCAGCGAAAGATCCATGGGATAATACGAACCGAATCCCAACACCAGTCCGCGGGCGATAGGAATCCCGACGGAAAACGACGTAAACTGACCAAGCAATCCCGCCGATCCGTTTTTTACTTTGGACGGCAGTTTGAATCCATTCTTCTTGTCGTAGATGAAAATGGAGGTGTCCTTGAGGAAATCATCGGTTTGCTGGGATAACGTTTGATCGCTCAGGAGCGTATTCCCTTCGATGCCGAACAGGTCCGTCCCTACACCAAGACGTGAATCGATGATAACGTGTGGCCGGCGGAGCGTAATCAATTCGGCAGGGTTATAAAAAATACTTGCGGCGCCGTTGTTTAATCGCGGAGAGAGCACTCCTCCAGCAGTGGCTGAGGCTGTTCCAACACCAAGCATATTCAGACCGATGCCGGCTTGAAAATTCACAATTCCTCCGCGCCACGATGTTAATGTCGGAGTATCACTGGCGGATTGAGCGAGAATGTATGAAGAGGAAAAAAAGAGCAGGAAGAGTATTTTTTTCATATCAGAACTCCATCCCTACCGAGAGCCTCTGAGTATTAGCGAGGAATTCACTCATATATGTATAATCCACAAATATGCGGAAGTATGTATCCACTGCATAGTCAATTCCCATACCCATCGTGTATTTTGCAGCGGCGTCAGTAGCAAAAACTTGCTGCATGCCTCCCCTTAAAGAGAGCAGTTTCAAAAATCGAATTTCCATGCCGGAATGCAGGGCGCTCCGTGTTGTGGTATTCAATGCTGGATGATAATCTGCCGTCAGAGAAATATTTTCCAGAATGCGCAAAGCGGTTCCAACGGCCATTTCCGGCGGTAACGATTCGATATATTTCCCTTTTGCTTTCACCGTAGTGCTCCGGACGGAAGAATTCCAATTCATCGGCGCATAGACATCTTTCAGCATCACACCGAAAGAAACGGCCTGCGACATCAAAAATTGCATACCAACATCGAATCCGAAACCGGCGGACGATCCCTGCACCTGATTGCTAAACGCTTCGGATATTTCATCAGGTTCGAACAACAGATATTCCGATTCACTGACCGTGTTGTTCCCGAAAGAGGCCATTCGGTATTTTGCTGTAATTCCGACATTCCATTTTTGTTGAATCAGATGGGCATACGATGCCTGGACGGTCAATTCCTGTAATGCTTGATCGCCGGAGGAAACGACGGCGATTCCAACGGCATTACCGGTAAATGGAACCACAGCAGCGAACGATTTATATGCAAATAAACCGAGCTGATTCGTATAAGAAAACGACGCCTGCGATTTTTTCATCGAGGCCATTCCGGCGGGATTCCACAAAACGCTGTTCACATCGTTTGAGAGTGCAACGTACGCACCCCCAAGCGCCGCTGGACGAGCGCCGAAACCGATATCAACAAACGATGCGGGGATGTTGGACAAGTTTTGTCCGAAAAGCGCCGTCGTCGTTGCGAACATCGCCGATACTATTCGAAGTATTTTCATTATTGTGAGGAACATGTCCAGCCAGGCGAAGCTGCTGCGGGACGAGTACAGATTAGCGTTCTCTTCGCAGAACGCAGAGCATCAATTATTTTATCAGAACCAATGGAATTAATTCCACTTTTTCACCGGCGCTGTCTTTCGCCCGGATCTGTATAATATATCGTCCGTTGCGTGCCATTGAACCATCATCTGTTTTCCCATTCCACACGATTTGTTTATTCCCAGATCTGCTTCCGTACCGGCCCGGATACTGCGTATCATTTTCGAGCAGTGTCCGAACCAATTCTCCGCGGATGTTATAGATCGTGATCGTAACAAGCGCCATCTGATCCGTTGTTGTCAACAAATACCCAATTTTTACCGGTGCAATATCTGGTGAGAATGGGTTCGGCAGCACTGCGACATGTTTCAGATTCAGAGGAGCGTTTTGGGCAAGTACGGTGTATTGCGCCTTCAACTGCTTTAAAACTGATGATTGTAATGCCGGCGAAGCTGCCGAGGCATACCCTTCGTCCATTTTGGAAAACGTCGCCGAAATTGCTAAAGACGGAAGCATTTTCCATTCCACGGTATTCGGATCATACAATCCAATAATTTTTTCGCCTTCAAAAAACTTCAGTGACGCATCGATTATCATCCGGAATGTCGCCGGTTTTGCCAATGAATCGCCATTCAACGCTCCTCCCTTATAATTAAAGAAGTACAGATTCGGCGAAGCGACATAATTTTTTGCAGCAGATTTTACGTAGACATGTTTTTTCGCCGGACCAAATGATGCATCTTCCAGCAACAGATCCACCGGCGAGGAGACAGCGTTTTTCGGGATAACGATTTCCATTCCATTCTTATCCGTCAACGAATATGATCGTGTCGAATCGATGGTCGCGATGATATTCAACAACATTTTCTGTGTTAATTTCGACAACTTATCCGTTGCAGTGACTGATATTTTCCCGATCAGATTTGAATCTACTTTCAAAAAACCGGTGCTATCAAGTTTGCCTGCAGCCGGAGGGAACAGCGACCAAGACACATTGCTTCCAAGGTTGACAATTTTTCCGCTCGTGTCTTTGCTTCCGATGGAGAGCTGGATTCCGAGAGTACGGTTGTTGAGTTCATTTCCCAACGGTGTACCACCAATAATAATGTTTTGTAAGACACTCTCCTTAATGGTTACAGGAAAACTCTTTGCGAGTGTCACATTGTCCAACGTAACAGCCGCTGTGACAGAGTACGTGCCGACTTTTTTCGGCTGAATGGACACAAGCGTATCTTTTTGAGTAATAACAAACGCGGTCGAATCAGACACTCGCCAAACAATTTTCCCGCGTGTCGGACTCAACACATGGCCGCCAAGTGAAACATTCGCGCCGTCCCGCACGATCAGTCGAATGGCATATGTATCATGCAACCGGAGTGTAGCCCCATTTAGCGTCGGCTCAAAATCAACAAACGAAATGATCCCCTTTGCGGTCGGAGTCACTTCTTGCTGTGCACTCGTGAATGTTTCCGCTGAATCGACGACAATTTCAGTATAAAGAGTAATCTTTTCTGTCGAGCGCTGGGCAGGCATAATGCCGGTCAGCAATGTATCTCCGACAATCTTCATTGATGCTTTCGTAAAATTCGCCTGAGACGATCGTTTGAAATACAGCGCGCCAATCATGTTCCCAATCTTTGCCGTTGTTTTCACACTCACGATCGTGCTATCCCCTGCGGAAACTTCGGAAAACGGCAGCATTTGGTACGGAAGGGAAATTGTCTTATTAAGAAAAGAAGTATCGGAAGACAATGTTTGCCGGAGAAATCGTTCATTCAGTGACAAGTAACCCTCTTTCTCTATGGCAAATCGATATTCTCCCTGTTCCAATGTTTTTGGGGTAACGAATATTCCGGTGCGTGTTGTGTACGATTCAACAGGTGCAGTATTGGGGGGAGAATACGTTACTTTGACTCCCTCCAGATTTTTTTTCCCATCCGTTATTGTCAATTGAATTTTTCCACTGGGAATGACGACTGTAGGAATCTGAATTGTTTTACCAAGTTGCGTCTTCAACACAACCAGTTTTTTATTTCGCGTAGTAATGCCTGTTTTTTGCATTGTAATCTGATAGATCGTCGTATCGTCGTTCAACCGCACAGGAATGTCGGACAGTGTAAATTTACCGTTTGCATCTGTTTTTGTCGTCACACTGCTTCCCGACGTTGCGGTGACAATAACATCGATAACACCTTTTCCTTCATACAAGACAGTCCCTTGTGCATTCACCGTCGATGGGAATAATTGTAAGGTATCCGTCAGCGCAAGAGTTTTCCCTGCTATTGTTCTGAACCGGGTTGTATCGGCACTAAATCCCTGTTTAGCCGCGATGACAACAAACGAATCACCAGGCATTCCCGTGAAAGAAAATTTCCCTTGTGTCGTAGTTAGCGCAGTGAATTGTTCACCTGTTGAAAGACGCCGAGCGCTGATCTGCGCACTGCTAATCGGTGTTTTTGTCCCGGCCCGGATAACATTGCCATTAAAAGCCGAAGTGTTTGCCGTCATAATAAAATTTGCAGTGGCACGCACATTGGTCTGCAAAACAATCGAGAGT
>JALNZH010000260.1 GCA_023229405.1 Bacteroidota bacterium | reverse complement strand
GATTTCGTTGCAGATCTATCTTTTGACAGAGTCCTATGTCCAAAAAGAACAGGCATTCGACCGGAATGTGTTGAATGCGTTGAATGCCGTCTCGCAGCAGATCGAAAAGAATGAAGCCGCTTCAAAGATCTTTACCGTGGCAATGAATTCTACGGGACTTCCGGGGACCGGTGTGCCAAAAAAATTCAAACGCATCATTCCCCCTATTCCTGACACTTCGCTTATGAAAAACGGCAATTTTACCTGGATTATTGCCGATACAGTAAAGAACATGCAGGGAAAACAGATGCGGGTGGAAGTGTTTCATTCTTCCGGTGTTGATACGATGACGTCCGTGATCATTCAAAACCATAGCGGAACATCCCGTGGAAAACAGTCCGTATCCTACAGCTATTCAACTGACGGAAACGGTATGCGGGTTACTACCAACCTCCGCGATTCTTCCTATGAACTCTTCCGCGACACAACAAAAAAGAGACGTGGCGAAATCGTTGCCCAGGTAGTCGATAAACTGTTTTTGGTAGAGACATTGCCGTTGGAACAACGAATCAATCTTAACACGCTGGATTCTCTGATCAAACAATCGCTCGCGTCGATCGGTATTTCGATGAAGTACAGTTTCCGGGTGACGGTGGGCAATGGTGATTCCGTGAAATTAGCAAACGATTCACTCTGCCAGGCAGAGCTAGCAATAACTCCATTTAAAACAAGACTTTTTCCAAACGATGTGATTTCCCCGCGATATGAACTGGCGCTCTTTTTACCGGAGAAATCTTCTTTTGTATTCGGGGAATTGACATTGGTGATGTTGATGACGCTGCTGTTCATGGCGATCATTATCGCCAGCTTCATCTATTCTGTTCGTGTCATTTTCATGCAGAAACGGCTTTCCCTATCAATCGTCGATTTCATCAATAACATGACGCACGAATTTAAGACGCCGATCTCCACCATTGCGCTGGCGTCGGAAGCGATCACCAAACCGGAAGTGTTGAAAAGCAAACCGAAGATGCTGAAATACAATTCACTCATCGCCGATGAGAACAACCGGATGAAACATCAAGTGGATAAGATCCTGCAGATGGCTGTTCTGGAAGAAGGTGCGGTCGAATGGAAACGGGCCGATGTGGATTTGCATGCAGTGATCCTGCAGGCAGTGAAGAATATTTCCCTTGTGATTGAGCAGCACAATGGAAAGATCACGACCGACCTTCAGGCGAATCGCTGTATCGTAAACGGAGATGCAGTTCACCTTTCAAACATCCTGAACAATATCCTCGACAATGCAGTGAAGTATTCATCCGCAATCCCGATGATCGGAATTCGTACGATCAATGCCGGAACTTTTCTCGTGATTCAAATCAGCGATAACGGCATTGGAATAGCAAAAGAGGATATCGATAGAGTCTTCGATAAATATTACCGTGTCTCCACCGGAAACACGCACGATGTGAAAGGGTTCGGCCTCGGCTTACGTTACGTGAAACTGATCGTCGAATCCCATCACGGCACCGTTTCACTGAACAGCACTCCCGGAAAAGGGACAACGGTGGAGATTACACTTCCTGCATGAAATTGAAACGCACCATATTGCTGCTGGAGGATGATGCGAATCTCGGTTTCATTCTGACGGAACATTTGGAGATGAACGGCTTTACGGTGACACTCTGCACCAACGGTATTGACGGGCGTACGGTATTTCAGAAGAATCGCTATTCTTTGTGCCTTGTAGATGTCATGATGCCGAAAAAGGACGGATTCTCTTTCGTCAAAGAAGTCAGGGAACATGATCAAAAAACACCGGTCATTTTCCTGACGGCTAAATCATTGAAAGAGGATAGGATCGAAGGATTGAAGATCGGCGCGGATGATTACGTTACCAAACCTTTCAGCATGGAAGAGCTTCTGCTGCGCATTAATGCAGTTTTAAAACGGACAACTATGGCCGAGGTACCGGTAAAGCTGCCGGTCGAATACAAACTTGGGAGTGTTGTGTTTAATGTTCGGAAATCCCTGTTGGTAATCGGTGAAAAACAGATTTTGAAACTAACGACAAAAGAGTCAGAATTGCTTGCCATTCTTTGTAGACATCAGAACGAGATTGTTGAACGGGAACGAATTCTCGAATCCGTTTGGAATTCCGATTCGTATTATGCAGCGCGAAGCATGGATGTGTATGTCTCTAAACTGCGAAAATACCTCAAAAAAGAACCAAAGATATCCATCGCCAACATTCACGGCAAAGGATATAAACTGCTCGTTGACGCGTAACACACATATTCCGAGTAGATTGAACTTTCCTTCAATAATTTTGTCTAATGTATGATTTTGCGGTTTTTTCGCTAAATAGTTGTAAATTCATACATTACAGATGATACGTTATACAATTATATCCTGCTTTTTGCTAGTACTGTTCGGTTGCGTTGATGATGCTCCGCGCGGCAATCCATTGGATCCAGATTCCGACAATTATATCTCCAACGGATCATTGACTGGACTCATTATCATCGCAAATCAATCGTTTGGTATTGCAGGTGCTGTGGTTTGGAATGAAACCGCCGCAATTTCAGTCACAACAGATACAAGAGGGTATTTTGTGTTTAATGATGTTCCTGCCGGCACACATCGATTTATTGCCGCGAAAGAAAATTATATCAACGACACTTTTTCTGTCACAATCCGGAATGGATCCGGCATACAAGTTATTCGAGGATTAAACGGTGCACCGCTCGTAACATTTCAACAAATCTTGACTCGCAAGATTGATCAATATTTTCCCAGCCCTCAATATTTTGTCGACATCACTGCGACTGTCACCGATCCGAACGGAATTGTGGAACTTGACTCTGTATGGTTCGGCGTTGATTCACTTCGATATCCTTTGTCGTATTCAGTATCCACGAAGAATTTTCAAGCTACAGTGTATAAGTATGATTTCCCGACGAATTCCATTCAGTGGCTTGTCGGGAAACCGTTAACGATCGTTTCCCGGGATGTGAACAATGCGGTGAATATCAGCACTCCTTTTTATGTGACCCGTGTTATTGAAAACGAAGCATCGCCGAAGTATCCCTCCTCCTTACAGAATGACACGGTGAAGGCAGATTCGCTGTATTTCACCTGGTCTCCGCCAAATGTCACATACAACTATTCGTATTCAATATCATTATCACGGGTTGATGCCGGAACACAAAAAGTGGTGTGGACATTAACTGGATTAAACTCATTCAATGAAGAGTATGCTTTTTATTCTTACCCAGATCGTCCCACGCTCCTTTCTGGAAGTTATGTATGGACGATTTCCGTCGTTGATGACTTTGGGAATTATGGCCGCTCGAAAGAATCAGCCTTTGTCATAAAGTAAACCTATGGAACAACAGAACGATAGCTTTAACGCATTATTTGAAATTACCCGTACAATCAATTCAATCCTGGAGCCCGGAGCGTTGCTAGAGAAAGTTCTGGAGATTGCCATGACGCATCTTTCTGCAGAGCGCGGTTTTGTGATGCTTTCGGACAACACGAGCGAGAGCGGGTACACAGTAGTTGCATTAAAGAATTTCAATTCTAAAAAAGCGAGTAATGAATTTGCTGCATCCTCGTCCGTCGTGACATCGGTGCTTCAATCAGGAGAAGCAGTTCTGACATTCGACGCCATGAGCGATGAACGGTTTGAATCGTCCGTTAGTATTATTGCGCAAAAGATTCTGTCGATTATTTGTATACCGCTGCGTGCCGGTGAACGGATTTCCGGCGCGGTTTATTTGGACAGCAGCAAATCCCGAAAGGCATTTACAGAGGAGGCAGTAAAATTTCTCACCGTCTTCGGCAGTCTCGCCGCCATAGCCATTGAAAATGCACAACGATATACAACTCTTGAAAAAGAAAATACACGGTTGAAGCATGAGGTTGATGTTTCTCATCTGTTCGGAAATATCATCGGCAAAAGCGAAAAGTGGAAGAAAGTGTTGGAGATTTCGCAAAGAGTGTTAGATGTGGATGCCGCAGTGTTGATTACCGGCGAGAGCGGCACTGGGAAAGAATTGATAGCACGTGCCATCCATGAACATGGGACACGAAAAGGAGAAGCATTTGTTGCTGTTAACAGTTCTGCGCTTCCCGAACACTTGATGGAGAGTGAACTCTTCGGTTACGTAAAAGGTTCATTTACCGGTGCCGCCGCCGATAAAAAAGGACTCGTGGAGGTTGCAAACGGCGGAACGCTCTTTCTGGATGAGATCGGCGAATTACCGTTATTATTACAGTCAAAAATTCTCCGATTGTTGCAGGAGAAAGAATACCGCCGGGTTGGTGATACGGTGAATAGAAAAGCAAACATCCGCATTATTGCGGCGACGAATAAGGAATTAGCGGAAGAGGTAAAAGGTAATCGATTTCGTGAAGATCTGTATTTTCGTTTGAATGTTGTCGGAATTCATCTTCCTCCATTGCGTGAACGGAAAGATGATATCCCGTTACTCGCGAACCATTTTGTACGAAAAGCTGCAGAGAACTACAAACGACCAGTTGAAGGAATTCATCCGGAAGCGATGCAGTTGCTGTTAGCGAATCAATGGAAAGGAAATGTTAGAGAATTCCAGAATGTCATAGAACGTGCGGTCGTCTTATGTCGCGAAACGCAGTTGACCAAAGACGATTTTCTCTTTGATTCGAAAGATCAGGCTGTGCTGCAAAAAACGGGAATGACGCTTGCCGATTTTGAACGGCAATTGATTGAAACAACACTGGAAGAGATGAACGGAAACCGCACAAGAACAGCAGAGCGGCTCGGCGTTTCACTTCGATGGCTTCAATACCGCATCAAAGAATGGGGTAATGAGTAGAATGTCACACAAAGCCACGAAGAAGAAATAACGGAAAATGAAATTACAAAAAATAGCTGTCGATGTTGCCTACCAACTTCATGTCTCACTTGGGTCAAGATTATTGGAGTCTGTATATCAGGAAATATACACTTATACATTGAGAGAACATGGTTTAGCTGTTGAGACTGAAGTTGAATTACCCGTGATCTTTGAGTTCAAGACTTTTAAGTCAACATTTCGAATTGATATACCGATTGAGAAAATTTTTTATTGAATTGAAATCTGTCGAGACAACGCTTCCCGTTCACAAAAAACAGGTGTTAACGTATTTGTGTTTAAATGATCTCCGGTTGGGGCTGTTAATAAATTTTGGCGCAACATCATAGCTGCCCAAAATAAAACCCTTAGTGACAAATATTTATCGAAACAAGTGGATTTATGGAAGATATTATAGGTTGAGAAAAGTAAGCCCTCCCCTACATTTCTTACAGTGTTGGATGAGATGTGGGAGGGAGCGAAATTTAGGAGGATTGAGTGAGCTTTTTCTCCTCCTACCAGGGGCAATGCTGTCAGGTTAAGAAAGACAGAGGGAATTTAAAGTAGTGGGAAATGGTTTTATAGATAAAACTCCATGAAAAAACATACCGTTTATAGTA
>JALNZH010000259.1 GCA_023229405.1 Bacteroidota bacterium | reverse complement strand
ACGCCGAAAATCAAAAAAATATCTCTGACGTACCAGAATAACCTGGTTGCTGATTCGGCGACGGCAGTCATTTCGCCGGACACGATTCCTGCATTTTCCAAAATCCAGCTAAGTTATAAGGTGACGGCCTCACTTTCGACAAATACTCTCGGAATTGATACGGTGAAGATCTTCACCCCTTCTCCGGTCGTATTACATTCGGTGCTTGTCAATAATACACCGGTGAATTATTCCGCAAATATTAGTCCTGATAAATTAACGATCGGATTTTCGAATTCAATCACTGCATCATCGGTGATCGATGTGTCATTTGCAACGAGACTTATTACAGATGCAAAATTTTCTTCTGAAATTATCAGCAAATCATCCGCCTGGAATCCTCAAAATGTCGATCCGGAACTGCATGCCTCCGGTGAAGGATGGACGGTAATCACACAAGGACTGGCGTCATCGACGCTGGTGAAACTCTTTATTAACCCGAATCCTTTTACACCCAATGGAGACGGGAAAAATGATGCGACGGTAATCGATTTTGCTGTGACGAACGTCGAAAAACCAAAAACGTTGCGAGTCCATGTTTTTGATCTAACTGGAAGACGGGTGAGAGTCATTATAGAATCGAATACTGGCATTAATCCGTTTTATGGCGATCCGCGATCGGGTGGAAGTGGAATTCTGTGGGATGGGAAAGATGATAACGGCGCCGTTGTTACTCCCGGAGTGTATCTGCTACAAGTATCCATCGATACGGATGGCGGCGGTGAATTTTTAACGAAAACAGTCGTGGTATCATATTGAATCAGCGACATATCATACTACCTCTGACAGTATTATTTTGTCTCTGCACAGGACTCTCTTTTTCACAGGCATTTGTGGATAAGGGGGTACATCCAAAAATGAATTCCCTGGGGAGGGCAGTGGTTGCCATGAAGGGAGATGCAGGATTAATGTTCTATAATCCGGCTTCCATCGCGTACGGATCTCCAGCGCAGATATTTGCAGGTTTTACCAATTTATATCCTTCGGTACTGGACGATAATTTAAATGTGATCAACGCCGGAGGAACGTATCGTTTGGAACAGACCGGCACTATCGGAATCGGTGTTTCGCAATTCTCTCCGAATTTCTGGACTGAACGAATTATTCTCTTGTCTTTTGCTTCCGATCAATTGATGGAGAATATTTCCGTCGGCGCATCGGCGAAAATACTTTCATGGTCTGCCGAATCACCTCAGGGAGAATACGCAGTGCCGGAGCCGGGATTTGCATATACCGGCGTTTCATTCGACCTCGGTGCGTTTTATCAAATTCCCGAAATATTTGAACAAAACGATCTCCAATTCGGTATTGCATTATTAGATGTTACGCAGCCGTCGATCGCCAGCAACGGCAGCAGTGATGCAACGCTGCCGATGAAACTCTCTACCGGCGCGGCGTTCATTTCCCGCAAACATCATTATGCACTTTATGGGGCGGCGACCCTGAGCGAGGGTAACAGGAAGCTAGCTTTCGGATACGAGCTATCCGCTTTCCACGTATCAGCCATGGGAATCGAAAGCGAATTATTTATTCGTTTCGGTGCAGGCAGAGTGACGAAAACAGATTCACAGGGTGAATATAATGGCGGTTTTGGAATCGTCGTGAATAAAGTGAAGATCGATTATTCTTATTCTTATCAGGCATTTCTGCAGAATGTTGGCGGAATATCTTCAATTGCGATGAGTTATGAATTTTAAGATCCATTCCATATTTGTTATTCTTCTTCTCGTTTGCGCTGCGTCCGGATCCAGAATGTCTGCGCAGTTTATTAACAGAGATCAACTGAAGAACGATCAAGGATATTTGAATTATTCCGGCAGGAATTACGAGAACTACGCCATTCAATTTAATAAACGGAAAATCTACGACAACTTCGGCAATTTTCTGGTGGATGGGCTTTCAGTTTATGATCTCGGTGAAGTTCAGGATCCGCTGAGCGGTTCGAGCACCGCAATGAAATCGAAGTACTACAATCTCTGGTTTAATAATCTCGTTATCGGAAGTGACCAATACGGCGGATTCAGCTCGCGGATAATGATGGGTGAGGCGATCCGTACGAAGTTTACATCGCTCACACTCGATAAGGCGCGCTTCAACGGCATTCGGTGGGACGGAGCGACGAATAAGTACCGAGGTTCGGTGATTGCGTCCCGGATCTCCGATCCGGTGAGAATTAGTTTTGACGCGACGAATCTTCCGAACGCCATTCAGCGCACTCGAGATTGGACCACCTACTTATTGGGCGGACATTTTGAAACAGATATCGGCGATGTGCTGACTGTCGGAGCCACATATTTGAATCAGCACCAAATTCACAGCAGTATCAACAGCAGCGAAAGCTCAATTAAGGGCGATGTTGCCAATGCCGTGCCGAGAGTAATTTTTATGCGTGTGAAAGACGATTCACCATCCGATCTTTCCGGTCCTATCATTTATGGCCTTCCCAAGGTTGTCGTAAATGGCAGAGAGCATGCCACGAAGAATATCAATGGTCGGTCTCCGGATAGGAATAACACGAACCTGAACAATCCGATTCAATATTGGATTTTTTATGACGGTGTGACTGCAGCAAATTTTGAGATTGACAATATTCTTTACACTTATGGGGCCCAATCGCGACAAGAGGGTGGGCAGACCGTCACTGATATCCATACGTCGTATACGCAGTATGCCGTGCAGTTCGGCAATAATCCACTGCCACAATTTCCATTGGAATTGCGCGGTAGAAAAACCATTACGTTCGCGTTTATCATGCCGTATGGCGTGAACGATGTTAAGTTCTCATTTTTACTTTCAAATGACTATGCGCTCGACGCGGCTCATGATTTTGTGCTGCGTGCCAACCGGTATGTTGATGAAACACAATCAATTAATCATTTCGATAGCTCGCTGTACGGTATCCCAACACCGTTTTTTCCTGCCGAACGCGCACAGGGAAACGTGCAGGACGGTTCGAACAAAAAATGGGTAACATATTCATACGGACTGAATTCCGGCATGTCCGTATACGGAATGGATTTGAAATTTAAATGGAACGGTTTTGATATTGAGGGAGAGTTCAATACAAGCACTACATTCAGAAAATATCCGCTGTTGTTCGCTACACATCTTGAACAAAACGGTTATGCATATTTTCTCAGAGGAACGAAGTCGATCGGCCGGCTTACTCTCGGCGGAGAGGTGTACAAAATTGAACCGAATTATACAACGTCACTGAATATCTATACCTTAGAAAATAGTTATTTCAGCGCATTGAGTGCAGAACGAACAATAGCCTACATCCCGCCCGATATCGGTTCGACGCTCGGATCCATCGGTCCGGAAGTGATTCTTCCGGGAGCGGCATATTATTCGATGGTAGATGACAACGACGATAACGACCGGTGGGAAGATGGATTTTATTTCTACAATGCGACGGCGGCGGGATTTTTCAATAACTCCGATGTCCTTCATCCTGATTCTAGAGATGTGCATCCGTACAATCTCGGATACCGACAGAATGTGAATGAACTGACCGGGTTTAACGATATCATCCGTAAACCGGACACTGGAATTTTCCCGGGAAAAGATAAAGATCGCGACGGTATACCGGATGATGATCGAAACTCGAACGGATTTCCCGATTACGTTGAAAGTTTTATGACGTATTATAGTGACCCGCCGTCTTTTGAAGCAGGAGACGACTGGAACAATAACGGTGTGATCGACGAACAGGAAAATGATATTTATCCTGATTATCCGTATGAACCGGATATCAAAGGGTATCATTTCTTTTCGTTTCTCGATGCTGAAAAGAATCTCTTGTTCGGGATCGGCACGATTGAACAATCGGCGATCGTGCGGGGTGGAGCCAATGCTATCAATTACTTTAAGGGAACGTACTCAATTGCCAATCCTCGATTTGGAGCGGTGGAATTGTATTATACGGCAAAACGTGTTCACGACGATATTCAGAACAACGGATTCCAATTCGGAATCAACAACCTGAACAATCCGACACCGCTCTATTATACCGATCCGCTGCTGTACAGAAATAGTATGGTTCACACGTTATATTTGGGGACGCGATATCAGCAAATCGGTAATCTGAATATTGAGAATAACATCCGGTACGAATCGAACACGCAATACCAAGTTGGTTCACCAACGTTGGAAGAAGCCCGTCTTGGCATATTGATCAACGAACAGTTCCCTGGTGTCCGTTCTTCAGTTGGTTTGGTGAATAAGATCGACTATGTCTACGCTCTTTTAGACAACCGGCTCTCCATTCGGCCTCAGTTTAAGATCAGAACATTAAAGATTGTTACAACAAATACATTCGACGATGGATCGCAGGGAACCACCATTAATACCAACACGCAAACTATTATCCCGATCTTTCGGGTCGATTACCGGTTAACCGAAAATACGGAACTCCATTTTGGTGTTCAGGGGACGACGTTATTTGGAATAACTGATGGTTTGTTATACAAACAACGGGATCTTCGGACAGGACTGCTTGATTATAATGCACATACGACAGCGGCATCTCTTACGAATAAGAGCCAGTACAGCGGATATAATATTGTGATCGATTTCGGCGTCAATCTGACAACGACGCATTATCTGAATATTCCGGCGACACCGTCGTTTAATCCGATCATTAAAAGTTCACTCATCTATTTTTCAATCTTTGCGGGGTATTAAGTGCGAACGCCTTGGTTGATCGGTATGATGTGCGTTCTATTCAGCGGGTGTGATTCGTTGTATCAATATATCGTCTTTCCGCCGAAGCGGATTGAATATGTGCTGATGCCGGATTCGCTGTTGTCGAAAAAATATCTCGACCCGTCGGTGTATCTCATTAGTGAAGATAAACGAACCATCAGTTATGACCGAAAAGATTTTAAGGTCGAAATAAAATATATGTCCGATTATCAATTGAATACGTTCGAATTTCCCGAACAATCGGTCAACGGATATTATTCGACCAATCCGTTCACGTACGGTAATTGGGTTGATCCTGAACTCGGATTTGTGCCGAATAAATTTACAGTATTTAAGGTGACGGTGTATAATTATACCGCGTCGAAAATAAACTTTGATCCGGAAAATGCGTTTTTGGAATCTGAACGCGGAGACAAATTCTATTGTTATGGTAGAGAGGAAAAGAGCAGTCGATACCTCAGTATGGAAGCGTATTATAAGAAAAGGAAAGGGACTTCCGGTGTGGATGATGATGTGTTTGAAAGCAGAATGGGCACCATCCGGCGAACAGTGCATTATTTGGGGAAACCGGTCTTCCGGAACGATGTGCGGGACGGATTGATCGTGTTCGATCCGTTGGCGGACGATGCCGGGAAGATTAAATTGATACTAAAAGATTTTATTCTCGGGTATGATGAAAATAATCAACCGTCCGAATTTACAACGCTCAATTTCTTTTTCGACCGAACGGCATTTGAAATA
>JALNZH010000258.1 GCA_023229405.1 Bacteroidota bacterium | reverse complement strand
TTTGGCAGCGCGTTGAATTTCTTTGCAAACATTTTTTCGCTTTCGGTCGATTCGGAATCGCTTTCCGCATGAGGCCAATAACTTTCCATCATTTGGAACGTCACTCTTCCGAATAAAAGCAGGTCAGCATCATCTAACTGTCTTGTGAAAAAATCATGCAGCTCGTTATCAACAATCCCTACGGTATGGTCGGTGTAACCGTCCAGAGTTACGTTGATCGCAAAGGTCACTTTTCTTTCGGTGGATGCCTGACTGTTCATTGTATTATTCCTTTTGTTTGGAACTCATGGAATATTTTTCTTTTTCCTGATACAACGCATTGATCTCTTCGTTAGAAGGACGGATTTCCCACGTTCCTCCCATGCGGGTGGAAGGATGATTCGACATCAATTGAATTGCGTGATTCAAATCGCGCGCTTCTAAAATCATGATGCCGCCCAATTGCTCTTTTGTTTCAGCAAACGGTCCGTCCGTAATGAATGGTTTTCCGTTTTTGTATCGTATTGTAGTTGCGGTGCGGATACTCTGCAATGCTTCACCGCCGATGAAGTTACGGTTCTTCCGAAGCTCTGCATCGTACATCATGCATTGATCAATGAAATTTTTTTGTTCTTTTTCGGAAAACGAGTTGAATAAATTTTCATCCAGATAACCGAGGCAAATGTATTTCATATTTTTTTTCTCCTCATAAAGGATTCTTTATCAAATCAAAAAACCTACGCTTTTAACTTGGGGCTTTCAAATGTGTGAAGAGAGCGAATCTCAATTCCCCAGCCAAATTGTTCGCCCACGGTCATTTGAACTGCCGGATGTAACGAAGCAATTCGGACGGCTTCGTCCATATCGTTCGCTTCTATCAGGAATGCGCCGCCGATTATTTCCTTGGTTTCTATAAAGGGACCATCAGTGATCGTTAATGTACCATTCACGCGCCGCACACTTTTACCGACAGCTTCCAGGCCGGTATCAATAATGACCTGCCCGGTGTTGTAAAGTTTTTCTGAATAAGGGCGGCATTCCCGCATAATAGCATCAATTTCAGATTGAGGAACATCAAGCATTTTCTCCCGATCTAAATAACCCAAACATAAAAACTTCATTCTGTCTCCTGATTAATTCAAACAAACAATTTGTATCATAAGTTGTAATTTGATAACACTGCGCCAAAGGCGCATCCGCCTCCACGAAGTGGACCTTTGGACTTGCGGAAACATTTATAAACTTCGAGCACGAGCAGTTGCAACGTCAGCTTGTGTTAGGCTTTTACGACTGTCTTTTCAATTCATTATGTTCTCCAATTCTGAATTGAACCAGACTAAAAATGATTGTGTTTACAATAAGGATATAAATAATAAAGCCAGAATTGGCAAACGTTAGCCCGTTAAGAGTTAAAAGGGTTAGTATTACACCAAACGACGTCGCTATCCATGGCCACGCTATCTCGGTGTCGGGATATTTATAGGCTTTTACCAGCGTCGGGATGGCTGCTAAAGCATCTGCCAAAATACTAAATGCTATTGCTATATTTCCTACCTTGGTAACAAACCACAAAATTAAACCAAGAATTGATAACACGCCACAGACTAAATCAAATTTGGTTATCTTCCATTCAGATTTTTTATTTACGAATGAAGCTATAAAAGTAGTAAAAGGTAAAAAGCCCGTACTGAAAGTCATTAAAGACTCTAACCCTACGCCTTGGTTTATTTGTGCGGCAAAAGCGATAAATGGGGCAATCGACCAAAGTAGAAAAGATACTCTATTTGGTTTAACTTTCCCCTTTACTGTATTTACCAGGTAGACTAGTGAACCAATTGCACCTATTAAAGTCCCAATAATTATAAAGTTCTGATTTATCATATTTGTTGGTTCAAGTAACTACTATAGTCTATCAGGAAACACGCCTTGTGCGACCTAACGAACTGGAGCTCCGCCAATCACAAAGTGATGCCTTCCCGAAGAGACACTTCGTGTTGTCAAAAGAGAGCGGACAAGTAAGCCGCGTTGTAGCCTGTCTACGCCGAAGCGAAGCCGCTTCGGCTTCGCGCAGGTAGACGTTCCAGTGCGCCGCGATTGTTTTTAAATGCGTTTTTTGCATCCCGCTGTTTTTCGACGTGATTGCTGATAACTGTTTGTATCGTAAATTGTCATATGAGAACTCAGCACTCGCAAATCAAGAGCGAGCGCGGTTACAACCTCGGCTTGAGCAACTTGGTTAGGCTGCATGTACCGACGAGATTGTGAACCGAAAACCGTCTGGATCGCGCAAGCGAAAAGCCCTTGCACCGTGTGGCAGTGTCACTGGCTCAGTATCGAGAACCACACCTTTTTCTTTGATCCGATTCGCCAAATCATCAGCATTTTGGTGTGTTGTGATTTGAAGCGATAACCCATCACCTTTCGTGCGATTCATCCCTTTGGCTCCGTCATCTTGGGTGAGAAGTATGCGCACAGCGCCAGCGTTGAGGGAAATTGCTATTAGCTTTCCTCCGCGCTCATGTCTGCGATCCTCGATAAAACCTAGCACATCTGTATACCACAGAACACTTTGTTCGAGGTTTCCGACTGTCAAAGATGCTTCTAGACTATCTGCATGTAATTGCTCATTCATTCTATAAATCCTATTTTGTTATGGGATGTTTCACAGCTAAGATGAAGTGGGGAATCTCGATTTTCTTATTAAAGACACGATTTCTCTCCCGCTGAAGCGGGATCGTTACAAAGTGACCCCTTTGGGGAAATGACAATGCTTAGGTATTTTTGAGACCACTTATCGTTTAATTTTTCATTTGTTGAACCATCTCTTCGCCTTCTTTGGTAATACCCATTATTTCAGTCATAACACCAATCTCTTTACGGGTATCTAAAAAAACAATGGTAGCAATAGGATGATTGAAACTCGATATTACCGGAAAGCCTTTATCTGCAAATTCGGAAATTACTTTATCAAGATTGGCAACAGATGTGCTATAGGCAACGTGTTGAATCCCTCCTGCAGGATTTTTATCAAGATAATCCTGAAATACGCTGTTTCCTGAAATAGGCTGAATGAGTTCAATAAATGTCCCACCGGAATAAACAAGTAAAACGAGACTCTCTGCATTCGACGGCTTTCCGTAATAGGTGCCTCCAAACTCTTTTACACGAATGGTATCAATGATACTGAAATTGCTTATGCCCATCACTTCCTGAAAATATTTTTTCGAAATTTTAATATCCTTTACTACCCAGGCAATTTGAGTAAATTGTAAGCCTAAAGAAATTTTTGTCATAGTGGTCTCAATAAAATTAAAAGTTAACTCAGGTGACTGTCTTTTATTCTGCTGAAATGCATTATTGATGCTTTTATTTTTCCCATCCAGATTTTTTTGATTGGTTCCAGTCTGCCCATTTGATTGGATCGAACAAATAACGCATACTGTAATGATGAATGAGATAACGGTACTAGCTCTCATACTCTTCTATCTTTTGTTTGTCGAATTATCGGATATTTTATAGTTCTTTCTTTTTTTTTGTTCATAATGGATTCGATTTCAGATTTTGGGAGAGGATCCATTTTCTCCTGATCTAAAGAACCAAAACATATAAATTTCATCTCTGTTCTCCTATCGCTTCGTACCGTCCCTCTTCTCGTAGTTCGTGTTCAATAGGCCTCACTTCAATACTTCCAATCCGAGCCGAAGGCCACTGTGAAGCAATGTGAATTGCCTCGTTTAAATCTTTCGCATTGATTAAAAAGAAACCGCCGAGCGTTTCTTTTGTTTCGGCAAAAGGGCCATCAGTAACGGAAAGTTTTCCACTACGCACACGCACAGTTGCCGCCATGTGTACGCTTTGCAGCGGCTCCGTAGAGATCAAAGCTCCTCTGTTGCGCAATTCTTCAACATACGCAAGCGTTTCATTTCGAAGCGACTCCCATTCACTTTTGGTCAGCCCATTCAGCGCTGCTTCTTCTTCGTACGCAAGACAAATATATTTCATAATTGTTCTCCTTTGATCAAACTACTTTTTCTTTTTCGCTTTCGCTTTTTCTAACTGTTCCTTCACTCTGAACCGTACAATTTTTTTTATCAGTGTAATAGGAAGCGGTTTGTCTACGGGAAATTGTATAGTCCCCTTTCCACCTTCATACTTTGACAGCTCCTTTTTGAATGCTTCAATCGCCCGCGGCGCTGGATAAAACCCGATATGATGTTCGTATCCGCCAAAATGCACCAGGTTGCCGTTCAGCGTAAATGTCGGAATGCCGTATTTGATCGTCTCTTCGGTTTCCGGAGCTGCTTTTTTAATTGCAGCTCTCATTTCTTTTAATAGCTTTTGAGTGCTGTTGGGAAAGTGTGCGATGTAGTCGTCGATGTTTTTTGCTTTACTGGTTTGCATATTTTTCATTTATGTTTTTCCACTGCGGCTGTTACTGTCGGACTTTCCGCCGCTTTCCGTGCATCTTCTGGCCAATCTGCAACATCAAACACCTGACGAATCTCAATCGTATCACCTTCCGCTGCCGGAATACGCTTAGCCCACTCGATCGCTTCTTCTTTGGATTTAAAATCAACCATCCAATACCCGCCGAATACTTCTTTCGATTCGATGAACGGTCCATCGGTGACGGTCGGTTTTCCTTTGGGGAATGAAACGCGCGCCCCTTTTTCAACCGGATGAAGACCGTCGAGCGCGATGAGATGTCCAGCTTTTGCTAGTTCTTCGTTGTATTTCATCATCGCTTCCACTGCATCAGCGGGAGGAGTAAATTCTGCACCGACTCTTTTTCCTTTTCCTCCTTGATAAACGGCGGGAATCATAAACATCATAAATCGCATGGTAGTATCTCCTTATAGTATTTAGAACGAACCTGTTTTTACTTCTCCTTAAGCTCCAATAGTACCTGTCTTCACTTCTCCGGCTCGTTTGTAATTGGCGAAGATCACACCATTTGGTGTAACCAAACTCTCTGTTAATGTAAAGGCTGCGGAAATAGTGCCGTCGTCAAACAACTTTTTCCCTTGGCCAAGCGTGATTGGGAAAATTTTGAGCCACAGCTCATCAACCAGATCATGTTTAAGTAGAGTTTGGATCAGGTTGCCGCTGCCATGAACTTGGATATCAGTGCCTTCTGAGTTCCTGATCTTTTTGATGTCATCAACATTTTTAAGAAAAATTATATTTTTCCAATCTGACTTATTCTTATTCATAGTCTTGGACACGACGTATTTGGTGACGTCATTGATACCTGGCCACATGTCTGCATGGTCAGGCCAGTAGGCAGCAAAAATATCAAATGTTTTTCTACCCAATAGAAGGTCTGCGGACTTCATTTGTTTTGCCATCAACTCACCAGCCACTTCGTCAGCTTCGGCAAAATACGGCGCACACCAACCGCCATATTTGAAGCCGCTTGACGTATCTTCCTCGGGACCTCCGGGCGCTTGCATTACACCATCAAGACTTACGAACGATAAGACGATTATTTTTCGCATGATTGTTTCTCTTTTAATTATTAGTGAAAATATTAGTCTGCCC
>JALNZH010000257.1 GCA_023229405.1 Bacteroidota bacterium | reverse complement strand
CATTATCGGTGGATATTGTCCCGGTACCAGCGTCGCCGGCATGGCGATTGGAAAGATTGATGCTATGTTTTTTGTCGGAGGCGGATTGATCGGCGTTTTCCTCTATGCCGAGATGTATCCCTGGTTTGAAGGAATTACGAATGCAAGTTTTCTTGGGAATATCCGCATCTTCACTTCGATCGGGATTTCTCAAGGATTGTTTGCGCTGCTCCTGATTGCAGTTGCGGTTGGAGCATTTGTCTTGACGACGATCATCGAACGCCGTATTGATCCGGAGGGTCCATCAAAATCATTTAACGGATTCCACCACCGACTTGCCGGTATCGGAATTTTGCTGCTTGGTGTTGTGCTAGTTTTTCTGCCGGATTATAAAGAGCGAATGTTAAATGAAATATCCGAGACGGGTTATTTACAATCCCATCCGGTGAAAGAAATGACAGCAGATGAACTGGCATTCCGAATTATCGACAACGATCCCAACTTGATCATTATTGATGTCCGTCCTGCCGATCAATTTGCATCAATGCCTCTTCCCGGCTCCACAAACATTGAAACAAAACAGATTTTACAAAAAGAATACAGCGAACTGCTGGGTAACCGCCACAAAAAGAAAGTTTTTGTCGGGACCGATGAAGCACAATCTCGTATCGCAGCATTGATTGCTCAGGAACTCGGGTATGAAAATATATTGGTGCTGTGCGGCGGTGTTGACCTCTTTGTCAATACGGTCATCCTTCGTAAAACGGACGCGACAAATTATTACTGTGCGTTCCAATTCACATCCAATAGTAAACAAACGAGTGCTACGAAAGCCATAGATCCGCGGCAGGTGAAAGATACAGAACGTTTCAGAGCGAAAGCAGGTGTAACATTAACGGCAATGATGCAGGCAGCAAAATCATCTGCCGTAAAACCGACGAAGTTGGTGAAAAAAGTGGCGGGGGGTTGTTAAAGGATAAACAGCGTCGGAGCAATTTCATTCCCGCGCTGTTTATTTTTGTACGACGGAATTCTTCGCACCGCAGATTTTTATTAAGTACTGCCCGACATCATTGATTCCGGCAATTGTACAGCAACCACTTTCCCCTTCGAACACACTTTCCCTTCTGCAGAAAGAGTAATATTCACAATCACTTTACGTTCTCCGATCTCTGCGATTGATCCGCGCAGTTCCAGTGGAACACCCAGCGGCGTTGGACGAAGGAAATCCACCTGTAACGATGCCGTAACATACCGAAACGGCGGTTCACTCCCCTGCTCACGTCCTACTTTTTTATATGCGGCTGCCGCGGCTGTGCCTGTTCCGTGACAATCAATGAGCGATGCTGTCAATCCCCCATACACAAATCCCGGAAGCGCCATGTGAAACGGTTTCGGCGTAAAGACAGCAATCGTTTCATCTCCATCCCAAAAACTTTTCAATTGATGGCCGTGTTCGTTTCTGTTACCGCATCCATAACAATGACTAAAATCCTCCGGATAATAGTCCTGAAATGCTTTTTGTTCCATACAATTCCTTTCGGTGAATACTTAAGGAAGTGAAATAGTGAGTTACTTCCCACCCGTAATGTAGGAAAGAATGAATTCACAGAAATATAAGATAGAATAGAAATAGAGTCGATACATTTTTTGACATCACATTCCGTCTAAATTCGAAAGTGTGAATCGTTCAGAAGGTTATTTTGATTTGCATCTATGAGAAAGTATGGCGGGGACAGCTCAGCAAGTCCTCATCTTTGCATGAGGTAGGGAATTCGTATTCTTCAACGTGACTTTTATAAATTCATCCCAGGATGATCGATATCTATTTTTGACCTAAATTCCATCATCGCTGTATCGCATTCTTTGAGGAATCGTCCGAGTGAAATCAGTAAGCCAAGAATCACCAGATACGCTATGCCAACTATTGTCCATATCATAAAAATTTCCTCCTAATTCTCATCAATGGTATATTATTCAATTTTAATGCCAATAAAATCTTTCTGGAATCGGAAGAGTTTATAATTTTGATTTTCCAAAATTGACCCACTTTGTAGATTTTTCTCAAACCTGAATAGATAATTATTATTTGCACAACCGGGCATTGATTGTTATATTTGTGAGGCTTTTAAAGGTGTTTCACTCTCGCCGAAAGGTGATATACGACGGGAAAGCAGTTGGTTTAGAGTGTAGAAAAGTGTGCAGTGCTGTACGGATCTTTTGAGGGTAAAAAACAGTAGAATTGCTCCAAATGTAATGAAAAATCACGGACGTTTAGCTCAGTTGGTTCAGAGCGTTCGCCTCACACGCGAAAGGTCGTAGGTTCAAGTCCTACAACGTCCACAACGAAAAACCCAAGATAGATTCTTGGGTTTTTCGTTTTTGCAAGGTCAATCATACCTGTCCAAAATACTTTAACGATTTTAATGAAAATCTCTTCATCACTTCCTTTCTTGACGGAGTTCCAAAGGAATGCCGTTCACAAATTGGCCATTTGATGGCGGCACAAGAAAAGAAGCAAAAGCCAGCGGGATGCCGCACAAAACAAATGCATGGCGTCAAACTCATAAATATTTTTTAATGCGCACAATGAATCCTGTTCGCTCATGCTCGTTGATGGCGCTCATTGTGCCATGAAAAAGTGCCGTCATGATTTCAGACCCCCACTGTATCTCCCCCCTTGGCAATGGATTAATCCTTGGGCTGTTATATTTTTCCTTTCCTCAACCAAATAATATCGATGGTTTTGAGAGCCCATCTCTTGCGTGAAGGTATTCTAAATCGTTAAGGCGAAACCGTCTCAGGATTTTCCTGACTCGGTCGTTCCTTCATACTTTGAATGACCTCCCCAATCGTCGCCGAAATAATCGAAATGGCGAGAATCATCACCATCCAACGGAATCCCGATAACTGAAATGTACCTGTCCACATTTTCATTACAGCAACATTCATGACGAGTGTATAGAGTATGCTGGCGATGACCGCTTCAACGACTGCAATATTTTTTGACCGGTAACCAATAATAAATGCAACAACAGCCAAACCGCCAAACGACCATGCCCCGGTGATAGCATAAAACAGTCCTCCTCCCGATGAAAGTAAATTCATTAGCGAAATGGGAAAGAGATGTCCTAAAACAAAATAACAAAATCCGACGGTAATCCATTTCCAATCCGGCGGGAACGTGATCCAAGGTTTATTCATAGTAGTCATACAATTGCTCCAGAATTAGTTGTTATTTTGAATTTCATGAAAAATACCAGCCGTTCGAACGGTCATGGTAAACTGTATTTTCCCGATGTCAGAATTGTAATTCTTGAACAACTCTCCGCTTCCCGGCTTCGTCCCGACAGCGTAAAGAATAAGCAAGGTATCCGAAGAGACTGGTTCGAGATATAATTTCCCGTTCTTGCTCTCCTCCTTTATACCCAATTTAGAAAGGGAGTGCACAGTGCGCACTGCTCCGTTCGAAGTCTTTTCGAAAAGGTTGGGATTCTTGCCTCCGAATTTTTCCGTTTGATAGTAATATTGCATGATCACGATGTAGGCATCAACGAGCTCATTCACCAGCATGTCTCTTTGATAAGTGATATCGTTATCTTTCTTCATTGTATCAAAGACGGACGGAGTAATGTAGGTTCCTGCAGCAGTGCCGACAACGATGATCGCCAGCAAACCGAGGGAGATGATGAGCATAAAGGTGCTGAGGGAATTCTTTACTCCGATCCCCCCAATGGCAGCACGTTCCTCCTTTTCCTGACGATGAACAATAAATAGAACAATGGTGGGGGCAAAGATAAAAAGAATCAACAGTGATGCCAGAACACTATACCGTGCATTACTGTTCACCGGTTCTGCCCTGCCAGTTTGAAATTCCTGAATCCCCTGTTCGATAACAATTCCCGCCGCAACAATATGGGGCGGCGCTATCAACGACGCATTCGGACGCATTGTTTGTTTCAATTGCGGCTGAACAAAAAATATGAAGACAAGGGAAATGATGGTCAATGAGTATATCCATTGCAGATATCCCGCCGAAAATTCGGGAGATGTTCCTGTTTCAGTTGTTTCGTTCATATCGTACCTCCCGGGAAGTTAACGTTGTCATTACCTGTACTCGTCCTGTGCTTCCATCGGCATTGCGGTAATCGGATTGAAGACCTTGCGCGACAGTATCAACACTGACAAGCACAACAGCAGTATCGCTTTGATAATGAACATACCGCCGTGTAGGATTATACTCCGAGTATGTAGTGGGAAACAATCCATTGTTTATTTTCCCCGCATGAAATTCGGCAAACAGCGGTGCAATTCCCTTCTTTTTTTGCTGTTTATGAAATGCCGCAAAAACCGGAACTGATCTCTCACAGACATCTTCAGAGACAAAGATCCCATTTGCAATAACGGCTCGGATCAATCCTATCCGGGTCCTCTGCCATGCGGACATGGTATCCATCGTTTTCCAATGGGAATAGCTCGTAACAAGCAGCACGGCTAAGACTACACCAAAGAGAATATTTATTCCGGTTTTTGGACTCTTCCGCATGAAATAGAACTGCAGCGCAATCAGGTACACTGCCGCACCGATTCCGCCAGCATAGAGCGAGGGCCAGAGTGAATATGGATCATGCCAGAGAAAAAACGGAACGACAACTAGAACAGTACCTCCCACAAGCCAAAGAAAGATCATACATGCCTCCTTTTATGTGATGGAACTTGGATTATTGAACATCGGTGTTGCGGTGAATAATGAGCATCATTTATATGTCAACAACATATCCGCAGTGACGCCTGAACACGACTATCATGTGAATGCCGATCCGAAGCAGAATATTTTCTCTTCTCACGCGGTTCCGTTGTACCTCGAGAACTGTTTCTGTACATCAATGGCGCGCCGGACTGCATTAGAGACTGAAGCAACACTGAAGAGGACCGCATCTCCGATGGCTTAAATATCAGTCCCTTCATGTTTTTCAACACTTATTCTAATGAAACTCTTATGCCGCTCAAGAAGCGTCATGGCAAGCGTCTCATCCTCCTGCATCATCGCACTGTAACCGAACATAATGCCGGTAAGGCGTGTTTAATTTTCTGAACTTACAGAATCTGACATTTTTATTTCCGGGAATAATTGTTCTCGCTGCAACAAACATAATATTGCTGAATTACTGTTGTTACTCAAAAAGGTAAGAATGGTTCGACGCGGCGCAGAAACAGCGGTCCCATCCTGAGCAAATCCTTTGCTGTTTGTTCCGAAGGAATCCCTGCGGGAAAGGATGCGTCTCCCGATAGGGATGCCTTCGGCAGAAGGATGACGTAACTATCTTCGCCTGCGCCTTGCTCACCATGACCGTTTTTCTTGTTTTGCATAACGTGAGTGAATTATTGATCCGTATTAATTACATTTGATCACGGCACCTGTCTACCGTGCCTTTTAATTTTCCATCGCTTCCAATCATATTGCGCTTTGAAGATGAAGGATACCAATCCATACCGTGAACGACAATGGTACCGTTTTGGGAAAGGTGCGCTCATTTCGCTTCTCTTGGCTATTGTCATTCCGATCCCGCTCTTAATGTCCATGTTCTCGATGAAAGCCTACAGTTCGGTG
>JALNZH010000256.1 GCA_023229405.1 Bacteroidota bacterium | reverse complement strand
ATCACTGGCAGAAGTTTGCGCCGATTCATAATCCTTACGGGCTTCTTCCTCACTTGCCGGTCGGTCTTTGAATGAGTCTTTAAGGGCTTGTGCCTGTTCACTGAGTTTAGATCGCTCTATATTTTCTTCATATGCGGTCTTTACACTGGCCAAAGGCAGATCACCAGTAGACGCTAACTCACGCATTTTATCATCAATTTCATACGAGTTATATGTACTAAGAAAATCAGCAGTACCAGTTTTTTCAAGTTGGCTAAGCGCAGTCTTGGCTTCAGCTTCAGTTTTAAAGACGTGTGGTATAGTACTCAGTTGCGTAAGGTACGGCCCAGTATACGGCGCATTAATTACTCCCGGGTCCTGGTCTTCCTGTAGCCAGGTATTATATGCTACTTCATCAGGAGCGCTAAATGCATCTTGCAGCATAAAGCCATTCTTTACTGGCATTACACTCCAGGTATGCGCAGGATCGGAATCATACGGAGACTCGACTTCTATACCAGACAGCTTAGCTGTTCCTACAGCACCACCATACTGAAGAATATTCTTTTTGACTGAATTTGTAAGAACTTCAGTAAGCTGTTTAATACTTCCGCCTACAGATGCGCCATGTATACTCCATTTTCCATCTGCATAGTCTATTTCAGTTCCTATCCCGTCTCCCCAGTGCTCAATTTTTGCTACTTGATTAGGACTTGCAGGCCATACAATTTTTGTGATACCGCGTTTAACTGCTTCCTTAATAACTTCTTTAAAAGTAACCGTGATATAGTTATCTTTAAAAGGTAACGCTGGTATGGCGTCCTTAGTGCTTTTATAAACAGTTTCAGCGTCTTTATAACTTTGTAATGCTGAACTTGCCATTATTTCTTTAATTTGACGTATAGTAAAAAGAGGACTTCTACCATCTTTTAAGCCTTGCAAACTATCAAATACGTGTTTATCAGAAGACTTATCAGTAATGGCATACTCAATTTTTTGTTCATTCCCTATCGGTCGTTCTAAATAGCTAAGGGCCTGTTTTACTACTTCCTTTTTGTATTCACGCATATTGTCTTCTAACGCTTTTAAGTCTTGCGCGTGCTGCTTTTCATCAGTATAATATCCATATTTATTCCCTTTATTGTGAAGATCTGACTGAATCTCGTTTACAAAAAGTTCACCTGTAGGGAGCACAACGCAGCGGGCCCAAGCAATTTGGTTCGGTGTTTCTTTAAAGTGCGCACTTGTAAAAAGTTTAAGATCCTTGTTATGTTCAGGAATACTTATTTCAATATTAAAAATTTCTTTGGCCTTACCTTGCGGTATAATAGAGTACCCGGACCAAGAAACATTTTTCATATTTGGGTCAAGACCAGCATATACAAAAACTATACGCTGGTCTTCTATATACTTCATGTAAGGTACTGCTGCGTCAGCAAGAGCATTTCTAAAAGCCTCGTCAGTTTCATATTTCTCAGCGTACTCATTAAGTTCATCTGTATCACTTAAGTAGTCTTTAAAAGCTTCTATAAAGTTTTGTCGATCAGTATGCATACCTGAAGAATCTGACATAGCTGCGTGTAGCGAGTCATTTAAAAGGTCACGTTGAAGATCAGTTATAGACAACGCATTAAATGCGATATCAAATACTTTCATTACCCCGGGGTCTATGGCTTCAGCATTATCATTTATCCAACTTAAAATACTGGAATTTGGGTACTTTATTAGTACTTCAGCAGTCTCATACGCCATATTTTCTTGCCCAGGGGATAACTGGCCGGCGTTATACAGGTTTATTAATGAATCTTCAGAAAGGCCCCTGCTTGCAGAGATACCAGCAGTAGTATTAATACCAGAGGAAGTTACTTTTATGTCTACTACGCTTTTAAGGCCTTCTTCATCAAGGAAATCAAGTATATCTTGCTTTGATACCTGTTCGCCTTTTTTGTTTTCAAGCCATTCACGAAGACCACTCCAGAATAACTCTTCCTGAATAACAATGGGCATCTTTGTGGTACCTGGTTGAAGGCGCTTGTCCAGAGAGGCAATCCATTGTTCGGCTGTCGAGGTTCTGTTTGGTTCTTTTCCGATTATCTCGGTCTCAAGACGTGAAGATGCTTGAACGGTACTTGCGCGCGGTTTTTCATCAGGAGTATACTCCCAGGTGTTCATAGTCTTGGAGTTGACTGCATCTGGGACTAAGCCATCAGGCATAAAGAAATGTTTAGGTGAAATCAGCGAGAACCCAAGTTTCTCAGCAAGTTTGTCCATCTCCGGAGATACAGCACCAAGTACAATACGGTCGTTAGGATGTTCTGCCATTACACGGCGCATCATTTTTTCAGCGATACCTTGCCGACGATCTGGCTTATCAACAAATACGTCACGTACTGTTACTGTGCCCTTCTCTGGATATTCGTAATCAAGGAACGAGTTTTCACCGTGTGATATTGTATACAGCGCAGGCCGATTTTTGTACTCACGACTAGACAAAGAAAAGCTGGCCAGAGCTTCAGCACCTTCTACCTTATAGGTGTAAGGCTGAGCTTTTGCTGTACGCAGATCTTCACGGATCATACTCACGATATCTTGTGCAGTAAGGCCAAGACGTTTAGCGGATATGCCAGCAAAATTACGGAAAACCCAAGCTTTAACCATCTTAATAATGCGCTGAAAGATATTGTATTTCTTCTGCTGTTCTTCGGGCAGCTTAGCTACCTCTTCGAGGTAGTACGTAAGAGCTTCTTCACGCATTTCATCAGCGCCCATAGGGATCTGTTCATGCGCGGCATTGAGATGGTCAAAAGCTTTATCAAAGAGCTCTAAATCCGCGCCGGTAAGCGTGCCTGGATTAAAAAGATGGTCCATAGTATCGCGCCATTTGGTATTCCATACAGAGTCAGTACGTAGTAAATGGTGCGCGCCTTCATGTATTATTGTACCAATTGCAGCTTGAACGTCAGTAATCTCATTGGCGATTAAATGAATTTGACCTTTATACGCTGCACCTTGTATGCGTATACCACCATAGTAGTCTCTGAGCTTTTCAGGCATATCTTGTTGACTTTGCCATACTTTAAATACAGTTGGTACTTTACTCGTGCCAAGCATACGCCGAATAGTATCCTCTACCTCAGGCTTAAGTGTATGCGTCATAGGTATTCCAGGCTGTATATACTTAGCCATAGAGTTCAATGCAATATCCCGCTCAGCTTCAGTAAGAGGTACTTCAGGTTTACCTGTTATCATTTCAGTAAGAACCCATTTTCCAGAGGGGTCCTTACGAATCAGCTCTTTCTTTTCAAGCGCATTAAGTGTTGCAGCTCGTGTATTACCTAACGGAACATTATCGACTAAGCGTAGCAGAACACCTGCTTGGGCTGCTGTAAGATCTTCGCGGAGGCCAATAGCTTTACGCTGTCGATCTAATGTACGCTTAGATACTTCCGGAACCTCAACTTTTTCTTTTGCTCTGGCCTCAAGGTCTTCTTCGTGCTGACGTATTTCTGTAAGAGTCGCTTTACTTTTGATTTCTTTGACAACCTGAGACTGCAGAAGCGCTTTACCTTTTTTATCTTCTGTAGTAATACCAAATACTTCAGCAAGTCGCGCTACTTCTTTGGCATCACTTTTTATGTGGTCAAGCTTATCGGCCGCCGCAATATCTTCATCAGATACCTTAGCATACTTAGGTACTGGCTTAGGCGCTGCTTCAGGCGCCACAGGTGCTACAGGTTTTACTTTTTCGCCTTTAAGTTTTGCAAGAACACTGGTATGATGGTCCACAATTTTTTGGGCCGCGGCAATCTCAGTACTTGTTTTGGCCTTTTTTAAATTCGTCTTTGCCATCTCAAGACGGTTCTCAATAGCCTTTTGTGCTTCGCTTACCTCAACAACTGTGGCCTTCGGTATAGCAGGCTTAATTTCAGCAGGTTTGGCTTTAATTTCAGCTTTTGTATTCCCGGTTTTTAGCCATTCTTTAAACTGGTCCATAGGCATAGACACCATAGAACCATGGCCTTTCCAGCCTTTTTCATAATTCGCTAAGTACGCTTTCTTAGCATCCGCTGCGCTGTTATAGCTAAGCATCACTTTATGCTCATCAAACTTACCTGTTGTAGGGTCAATTTGATTTATAACATGCACCTGCTGCGATGCCGGGTTAGGCCCAATAAAAGTATCAATATGGTCTTTGTCTTTACCAACAGTGCCTTTAATATAGCCATAATGGTCTTTTATATTAACAGACCATTTTTTACCGCTACTTGAGGTACCGCTACGTTTTGAGCCTTTAGGGTTCTCTACGGAGATATCAAGGCCATAAAGCTTAATAGCGCCTTTCTTGTAGTTGCCAGCTTCAATCTGTGCTTGGGTAGGCTGAGCTAAGTCGTTCCTTGGTGACGTAGCAGCTTCATGCGCGGCTGCGTCAATTGTAGCTTTTGCCAATTTTTCAGCAACTGCGGGTTTTACTGCACTTATGCCTTTAGCAGCCAAAGCTCGTCCTATGGCGGCGCCTTTCATACCTTTCGTGTCAATACCGGCGCTACTTGCAAGAGCGATCAAATCTGCTTTTTTCATCCATGCGAAGTCAGATGTTTTAACAGGCTTAGCGACAACTTCAACTGCACTCGCCGGCACAGCTTTCTGTTCCGGCACAGTTTTCTGTTCTGGTTCTATCACAGGAGCAGCTTTTGTAGGTGCTTTAGCTAAAGCAGCTTCGTTGGTAGACATCTGTGTTTTTATCTTGTCAAGAAGTACTTTCTTACTGTATGTGTACTCTTTACCTGCTTTATTTATGCCAGCAACAGGTTCAATACCCAGCATCTTAGCTGTTTCAATTACATTAGCCGTAGCTGGTTTATCACCGAGAAAATCTACTGCTTTTTTGTTCTCTGCGTGCTTTTCAGGGGTTATACCCGCTGTAGCAGTGACTGATGTATCAGCGTTATATTTTTGTGCTACAGCGTCGATAAAATCGTACTTGTCAATATTGGTCTTCTTGTTTATCTTGTCAAGCACATAGCCATACGCTTTGCGGCCGTACTTATCTGAGAAAGCTTTAACAGACGCAGCATCACGATTGGTCTGTAAAGCTGTAATATCTGACATAAAGTCATTCTCAGAGATAAACTTAGCAGCGTCTGCAATAGGCGCTTTCTCAGGTACGACATTCTCGTCCACAGTAACTGATGGCGATAAGGACTCTTTAATCGCTCGCGCGATATCTCGGCGTTTCTCAGCATCTGTAAGACGTTTTATAAGGTCTTCATGCTGTGCAATCATAGCAGAATGCCGGCTTTCATCAATAGGCGCACCAGCGTCCTTTTGAAGGTCAAGTGCTTCAACCTCTCTGGCTATAGGATTCAGCCGTGACGATATGCTTGATACTTCTCTATCCCAAAAGTCGACATCTTTAGCCGTAGTTGCTTGTTCTGCTATCTTACCGTGGATATGGTCTAAAACACTTGCGTCTGTAGAAGCTTCAACTTTACCAAGCTTTAAAAGCATACCTTGCTTTACAGCTTCAGAAGGCGCTGCATCAATAAGCTCTTTATGGGGCCCAAGCTCAGCGGCGTATTTTTCACGAGCACTTTTAACAATTATAGCGTCTTCA
>JALNZH010000255.1 GCA_023229405.1 Bacteroidota bacterium | reverse complement strand
CTGGTGAATGGCAAGATTTGGTAGGAGCGGATTCCCGGAACTCTTCTTAATCATCAGTGGATACGTGTAAATATTATTATCCTTATGCAATTCACTCATCGTCGTATCCGGATCGATACTCAGCCGGATTGTCCTTCGTCCGCTTCCCAATGAAGTAGAATATTGTGTCGTAAGCTCTTTGTAACTCTCCGGCGCAATGGAATCGATTATCTGTGCCGCGACCTGCTCCACATAGTTATTATCCCATATCGAAGTGAGTGTGTACGGAATATGCTTCGCCGTTGTTCCGCCGACATTATAGATGCGGTACGTGAATTGGACCTTTGCGCCCTGAACGATGGTATCGGTCAACGTAATTTCCTGACCGGGCACATTGTTCACCAAATGATATCCTTTAAACGCTTGATAATTCGTTCCTACTTCGGGAAGCATAGCATAATTGACTGCGAGAGAATTGATTACCGGCGATACGCCGTTTGTTCCGGCATTCAGTGTACCAAACATTTTTACGTACGGATACACTGCGGCATTGATCATCGAAATATTTCGCACTGAATCTACGGCAACTGCCTGCAATAGAGTATCTGCAGACTGATCTTTTTTTACGCCGATAATACCCGCTGTTATACTGCTGCCGGAAAGAACGGAAAAATCTGTTTCCAAAGTCTGCCACGCGGCCACAGGGCCAATCAATTCCGTTGTAAACAATCCGGTACCGTTGGGAAGTTTAAACAGCGTATCCACCTGCACCCGGCCAATATTTCCATTCGCTCTGCTGAATCGCTCTTTTACCATTAATGGCGAGGCACCTTTTCTTCCGATAAATGCCCAGGAATACGTACTGGTCAAACTATCAATGTACCGGCTGCCGAACGATTTTAAACTGTTCCGCAGCTTTGTTGTAAGATTCAAATAGCCGTCGTTACAAACAGCAATAACAAGTAAATATTTTCCGCTCAGTGTATCCAGAAGCTTTTCATAATTCAGTATATTCGCCCCTCCGGCGGAAGTGTTGAATCTGTTAAAATACACTACGCTATAGTTGGTCGTATCAAAAACACCAACGTGATGTCCGGTAAGATTGCTGGAGGGAGTCAGATTTTGGCCGTTGCGGGAAACGATGGCAGTCGAACCGGCATTGGCTCCGGCAGAAATTGCTGAAAATGTGATCGTATTCGTATCGAGGACGATGCCATTCTCATGTACTTTTGTCCCCGCGAACGAAAATCTGCGGTATGCAACATCATCATGGAAAAGAATATTGTCTTTTGATCCGATGAAAAAAGAATATCCCAATCCTTCCGCCAACAATGGACCAAACGTTGTTTTCATCCATATCCGTTTTCCCAGAAATCCGGAAGGGACTGTAAACGCGGTCGCAAACGTATCCATTGGAACGGAAAATGTCTGAGGCGCGGAGAAATCCTCTGCAAGACTGACCAACACATTGAAATTCGTTATGTCGGACTTCACGCCGGGATTTAGGAATAAGAGTGTGCCACTCGATTGATGCGTTGTTGGCGAGATGGTAACGTTTTTGATGGAGTTGCTGGAAACAAAAATACTTTTCGTCAGCACATTGTCTGTTTCATACAGTTCCGCAATAAAGTGTTCCTTGTCCAATTCAATTGTCAGCAGATGTTCACCGCCGATCCGCTTGACAGGGATTTTGATTGTCATCGTATCCGAATACAACGGTATCGGAACGCGTTTCGTGGTTTGATAAATAAGCGTTCCCTGCGATTCGCTTTTCACCGACACCGATACCGAATCGCTCAATACCTTCCCGAAGTTGTTATACGAGAACCGTATTGCCAGACTGTCGTCGTCATCCGTCGGCCGATCAGGAAAAACCTCAACGATTGTTTTGCTCAGGGAAAGGTTCGGCTGCTGCGGTATCGGAAGTTTTACGATCGGGTCCCCCATGATCGTATTCGTCAGGGTAAAGAGCCGGTACGAACCCGTGGCACCAAAGGATTTCATGTACTCGATTTTTGCCAGCCGGTGCGATTCACCGATGGAAAGCGACGTATCGACAAGCAGTTTTTTATAAAACGTGGTCGGGAACGTATATGCCGTGGAGGTAAATCCCAACGACGAGTTGCCGATGTAACTGATCGCCTGACTTTTTGAATCCACCACGAACAGTTCGGAAAATGAAAATACATTCGGCTCGGCATGTTTCGCCGTCGAACAACCAAAGTCGGTAATGAGAGGATTCCTGTCACGGATATTTGAGAGTTGTGTCACATCTGCAATACTATTATCCCACGTCTGGGTACCACTATGACCGATGTACGAAATAAAGACCGATCCCTGTTCGATCGTGTTTTTAATGAATTCGAGACTGTACGGACCAAAATTCGTTGTCGGATTGATGGTCTTATAAAAACTCACTCCGTTGCCCCCGATAGGACGGGGTTGTATAAACGAATTGAGCACCACCTCGTTGGCGTTTTTTGACTGAGTGATCTCAGTACTGCTGGTGGAAGATCCTCCTGAGAAAAAGATATACTGTTTATTCCAATCGTCGAATCCTTTCGTGACGTATTTCTGATGCCGCAGCGTATAATTGTTGAATTCATCAATATTCTTCGCGGGAACTCTGCCGATGCTCAACATCGGAATCATTGCACCGGTGGAATCCCAAATTGTATACCAATAGTCGCTCACCGGATTCCCATAAGACGGTACAAAATTCTCCAACCGGGGAATACCGAAATTTCTCGTTTTATATCCGTAAAAGTCATACGTCGCTTTGCCGATCAGAAAAACATATTTCGGTTTCGGTTGCTGCCATTGTGAATACGAGGATTTCAGAAAATCCCTGATCGGTTCCGGCGAAAACATTCCGTAGTTAAATTCGTCATAAATGTCCTGAACGTTCACCAGCGTCGTTGATACTCCGTACGTTTGACCGATGAAATTAACATAGTTCGCGGCGGATTGCAGAAAATACGGATGGGTGATCGCAATATACTCCGCCTGTCTTGACGCAGAACGGAGATTGGAGAATTTTTTCTTGGTGAAAAACAACGGGCGGGACGTTTTGGATTCTGCGATCAGAAAATAACTCACTCCGCTCTTTACGGAATCGACAAAAAGCAACGAATCGTTTCTGCGAAAGTAATTCCCCACTTTCGCATACGAACTGTCGGCAAGCGTAAACTTATAGAGCGTCACTGGCTGGCCCGTCAGCCCGGTGATAATCACCTGATGGACATTGTTCTGTAGCGAAGTGCGGTACGAAAATGTCAGAGAATCGGAGGTGGTTGTTAGCTGCCGGGGATATTCCAATTCATACCAATCCGTGATGATGGAATTGATGGTGTTCGCCGTAGCGAAGGAATGGATGTTGATTGTGCTCGTTCCCTGCGTGAGAAGATTCGAACTGAACGAAGCAGAGAGAACCTTCTGTTCATACTTGTTCATGTATCCAGAATCGTACGTTGCGCCACCGGAGTTAATCTTCAACGCAACAAGGTGGGCCTTCTGATCCACGCTGGAAGCATAATTCTGCATCTTCACAAACGCGTGGGCGGGTTTATTCGCCACCAGGCGGGAAACACCGATAACAATGTCGGTCTTCCCCACACCAATCACGCGATCATTCCATGTTTCATTTTCGTACAATTCCGGTTCTTCTCTCCGGACCACTCCTCCCGGATTCGGATTGAGGGCAAAGTCCCAGTAGTTGTTAAATTCCGCATGGCCAAGATGATCATAATAGTTCACTGTGTCTTGCGTTGTCCCGGATGTCGCAACAACCGTGTCAATCCGTTTACCGGGCGCACCGCTCCAATTTAGCCAGTAGACCGTTGTATCGGAATATTTGTTGAGAAATTCATAATATGATTTACCGAATGGCGGTACCTGTCGGTAGCGAACATCACCATAATTTCTTCTTCCAACAAATTCCACATAATCTTGTTCATCCAACGTCCCATCCTGGCTTCCAAACACATAAATCGGCAATTCTTTTCCGGCAACAAATATTTTTACAGCGGCAGGATCTACCGATCCGACCGGAACACCGTAATTCAGCAGATCGGTATAGGTTAACCGGTAGACAGCGTCTCGCACCACTCCTAATTTTACATACTCCGCACTGTAATCAATCCACGAATCGGTTGCCGCAACGCTGAATTGCGCGCCGGCGGATAGCCACTGAGCACCGAATTTTCTGTTTTCAAAAAGGAAGTTCCGTGCGATTCCGTTTTTCGACGGACGCTGCACCGCTGCCGCTGCAGGAAGTTCAACTTCGATAGTGAAGGATTTCAATTCGCTAACAGTTCGTGAGGCAGCGCCGACCGTGTATGGAAAAAGAGTGAAATGCATACAATACGCATTTCCCGCCCATACGTATCCATTAAACCGATATGCTGCACCCGCACGAACCACAGACTGCGCTTCAGAACGGTCATCGTCATACGTGACCAGTGAATCGTTTATCCGGCGGACGATCTGTTCCTTTTGCGGCACCACATCTTGAATAGTTGCGGATTGTACCTGCGTTACTCGATACGCCGGCGTTAGATTCGGCGGAATGGCGATAAATAATTCCTTCAGCGGAAGTGCATACGCGGATTGTTTGCTCTCATCAAATGTATTCGGGAAAGAGATAGTCCGGGACCGTGTGTCGACGGTATATGGATATCCATGATTAATAAATGTTAACCGGTACTTCGTTCCGGAAAATTCTTCCTGTACAAGTTCTATCTGCGATTGAGCGCATTGAACGAGAATCAGTATCGCGACGATACATCCGGTGGTGATGCTATGTTTGAGAGTTTTCAAAGGGATTTTTATATTTCTTGATACTGGCACTTAAAAGATAATAAAAAAAAGAGATATCTCGTATTAAATACCTTGAAAAGAGACGAATAGGGTTGTGCATTAGACGGTAACACCATTCCATACCGATCCGTTGAATCCATACCGGAGCCCTTTTTTGAATTCCGGCCATATAATCCAATGTTGCCCCGATCCCCATAAACATCTGAATATCTGGAAGTTTTCTCCTATTAGCATTTATCCACAGCTCTTGTTTGGGTGTCCCCAAAGCAACCGCAAGAACAGTCGCACGGCTCTGAGTTATCATCGCAAGAATTTCCCCTGTTTCAGTGGAATCCAGTTGATACTCCGGTGAGGGAGAATAGGAGCCCACGACAATTTCCCTGCCCGCCTGACCGTTCAACATCACCTTCACCTGATCGGCAACAGGATGAAACCCTCCGAGGATAAATACCCTGATCTCTTCATTACTTCTGTGATACTCGCAGAATTTTGGGAAAAAATCTGAACCGGCAATCCTCTCTTTAAACGGCGTGTAGATAAATTTCCACAGCAGGTAAATTATCTGACTATCCATGATAATATACTCTGCGGAGCGATAGGCGCGATAAAATTCTTCATGGTGCTGCAGTAAAACAAAATGATCGATGTTCGGAGTGAACAAACAACCGCTCCGAAAATCCTGTAACAGCGACAAGGTGTCGGTGTTATCCACTTCAATATTCAGCACCGATATTTTTTTATGAATATGAATCACTAATTCTGCTTTCCCCTAACCTGTGAGTACACTTCTTTCATTCGTTCCAGCATCACCGGAAAAGTAAATTG
>JALNZH010000254.1 GCA_023229405.1 Bacteroidota bacterium | reverse complement strand
GTTTCTGCCATAAAGTATATTGGCCGCAGAACAAAAAAAAGAAAGGTGAATAACCAGATTTTCATTTTACCGTTACTTGGCTACAGAACAGAATTTATCAAATGTCTCACGGGATAGAAAAAATGTAACGACTCAGCCTGTCGTTTACAACTTTTTTCAGGTTGAATCTCGCCCCATCTCTTTCTACCTTTGTTTATTCTTTTCTTCTTACAGATTGGAGATGTACTGTGAAATCGTTCTTTATTATTTTCCTGATCGCTCTGCCGTTGTTGTCGCAAACAAAAGATTCGCTATTTCTTCGTATCGTCCTCCCGGAAAAAGACACACTTAAATACAGTGCATCACGACACCGTATCGCCGCATCGACGAATCATTCATCAAAAGCATTTATCAATTACAAAGAAGTAAGAGTATATCCGAGCGGTGCATTTGTCGGAATGCACGTTCTCGGTTCCGATACGTCGACTCTCCACATTGCAGTGATGAATGCAGACGGCGATTCTCTTACGAAGGATTTTGTATTTCTGAAACCGGTACCAAAATTGTACCCAGACGGAGAAATCTATATTGATAATGTTTCTTCGCCATCTGAAGATATGTGGTTGACAGCCGGTGATATTTTGGAAGTCCGTATGAGAGGAACTCCCGGCCAACAGCCGGTATTTGATATCGATGGTGTGGAATCCGGTATCCCGATGAGAGAATTGACTTCAAAAAACGGGAACGGACTTGGATCCTATGTCGGACAATTTAAAGTCACTGCAGCGGATCAATGTATCGATGCCGCAGTGCAGGTGCGGATAAAAAAGAGCTTTTTCAGCAGTGAAGAATCAACCGCAAAAGGAAAAGTGTCCTTCATTCAAGATTCATTGCCTCGCGTTGTTGAAATTACTGGAAAACGTCCATTTTTAAATGCAGGTCTTGGCAGCGACAGGTTGGGAGGCGCAAAGTTGGGTTTTCTAGTTGAAGGTGTGCGTGCAATCGTTACCGGAAAGGTTGGCTCTCAATTTCGCGTAAAACTCGGTGAAGGAATGGAAGCGTGGCTTCCGCAGGAGTATGCACTGCTTCAACCAGTGAACACATTGCTTCCTTCTATATTAACCGGATCAGTCTCCATCAACGGCGACGATTCCGAAGATGTCATACGGATCGGGATTGGACAAAAAGTTCCGTATACTAGCGAACAATTGACAGATCCGATGGCGATTGTTGTCAATCTTTTTGGCGCAACATCGAATACGAATTGGATCACCCATCATCTTTCGGCGGCCGGAATCAAACTGGTAAAAAGCACGCAGGTCGGCGATGAACATTTTCAATTGACCATCCTGTTGAATCATCAACAGCATTGGGGATATGATATTGCGTATGAGGGGAGTACGTTGCGCATCCGTGTCCGTCGTCCTCCGGTGGTCGTAGATACGATGAAGCCATTGTCAAAAATGACGATTGCAATCGATGCCGGTCATGGAATCGGCAGCGAAGGAGCAAAAGGTGCTACCGGTGTTGTTGAAAAAGATATGACGCTTGCGCTGGCAAAAGAACTGAATGCTCAGTTAAAAGCGCTAGGAATCTCTACCGTCATGACGCGGGAAACAGATGAGAATGTAACAATGACCGATCGTGCGGACAAAATCATCAACGCCGGCGTTCATCTCCTTGTTAGTATCCATTGTAATTCCATCGGAGAAAGTTCAGATCCGGAGCAGGTGAAAGGAACCAGTGCCTACTATCGGTACCCCGGCTTTAAAACGCTTTCGGATATTATGTACAAACAGATGCTCTCGCTCGGTCTTGCGGAATGGGGCGTCACAGGCAATTTCAATTTTTCACTGAGCGGACCGACACAGTTCCCCAACGTACTTGTGGAAACTGCGTTTTTATCCAATCCTGATGACGAAATGAAATTGCTTGACGAGAATTTTCGAACACAAGTAGCGGCGAAGATCATCGGCGGATTAGAAGAATTTGTTAAATTATACGCACGATAATTTTTCGCAATATATTATTGAGAGTATCAATCAAGGAATGAAGGAATGGCTCTTACGTTAACAGGCAGTTCTCTCACAATTGCTGATGTGTATTCAACAGCGATGCAATTCAACAAAAAAATCCGACTCGCACCAGGTGCTGTAAAAACAATGCAGCGTTCACGCGCACTCGTAGAAAAGTGGCTCGCCAATAACGAAGTGATCTACGGAGTCACTACCGGATTCGGAGAATTCGCCAACGTCCGTATACCGTTGGATAAGATCGAAGCGCTGCAGCATAATCTCATCGTCAGCCATGCGGCCGGAGCCGGCGATCCTCTCCCCTACGAAATTGTCAGAGCAATGATGATCCTGCGCATCAATGCCCTGGCAAAAGGGTTTTCGGGAATCCGTCCATCCACAGTGGAATTTATCGTAAAATTTTTCAATGCCGGACTTATCCCGGTTGTACCATCGCAAGGTTCGGTCGGTTCCAGCGGTGATCTAGTTCAATTGGCTCATCTTGTTTTGACGATGACGGGATATGGAAAAATTTACAACAGTAAAACCCGCACGATCGGAAGCGCCAAACAACTCTTGGCAAAATATAAACTCACACCGCTCCGGCTGACGGCAAAAGAAGGACTTGCGCTCATTAACGGAACGCAAATGATGACTTCCTATGCCTCGCTGATTATACATGAATCGTTGCAATTGATGAAGCTCGCCGACATCTCCTGTGCCATGAGTGTAGAAGCGTTGAAAGGTACCGATACGGCATTCGACAAACGTATTCATGAACTTCGTCCCTACGACGGCCAGCGCAATTCCGCACAGAACCTTAGAACGTTGATGATAGGAAGCGAAATTCGGGAATCTCACCGTCATAACGATGATAGAGTGCAGGATGCATACTCGCTCCGTTGTGCACCTCAGGTCCATGGCGCATCGCGAGACGCACTGGAATATGTCGCTTCAAAAGTCCGGGTCGAAATCAATTCCGCCAATGATAATCCCCTGATCTTCCCGAACGAAAAAGAGCATCTTGAGGGAGGGAATTTCCATGGACAACCAATGGCACTGGCAATGGATTTTGCAGCAATCGCCCTTTCCGAACTGGCAAACATCTCCGAGCGGAGAACGGAACGTATGGTGAACGGTGCATTAAGCCGGCTTCCCCGTTTTCTTACCAAAAACGGCGGATTAAATTCCGGTTTGATGATTGCACAGTATACTGCGGCCTCCTTAGTTTCTGAAAATAAAGTTCTCGCACATCCCGCCAGTGTCGACTCTATTCCCACTTCGGCAAACCAGGAAGACCATAATTCCATGGGCTCGATCGCAGCACAAAAGTGCTGGCGTATTCTCAAGAATGCCCAAACGGTGATCGCCATCGAAATGATGACCGCTGCACAAGGAATTGATTTTCATACGCCACTCAAATGCGGTAAAGGAACAAACGCCGCCCATCGCACCATCCGGAAAAACATCGCCACGTTGGATCATGACAGAATCCTGCATGATGATATCCAGAAAGCTCTGGAATTGGTACACAACGGAAGTATATTACGCACGGTCGAAAAAGCAGTCGGTGAATTGCGATAAATGTTGAAGATGACATTGTAACTTTATATTATGAATACGCCTATCGAAATTATGTCCCCCGCAGGTTCGTGGGAGTCGCTTGCCGCAGCGATCAAAGCGGGGGCAAACTCCGTCTATTTCGGTATTGAACAGCTGAATATGCGGGCAAAATCTTCCAACAATTTTACCACGCAAGATATGGTTAAAATTGCGGAGACATGTAAACAACAGAATGTTAAGTCGTACATCACACTCAACACCATCATTTATAATCACGATTTGCAATTAATGCGCAGTATCGTCGATGCGGCAAAGGAGAGCGGCATCACCGCCATCATCGCTTCAGACCATGCAGTACTGATGTATGCAAAGAAGAAAAACATGGAAGTGCATATTTCCACGCAGGCCAATGTCACCAATATCGAAACAGTAGAATTTTTCTCTACGTTCGCCGATGTGATGGTCACTGCCCGGGAATTATCGTTGTCGCAGGTAATGGAAATCACTAACCAAATTAAACGGCAGAACATCTGCGGACCTTCAGGCAAACAGGTTCAAATTGAGGTATTCGCCCACGGCGCACTCTGTATGGCCGTATCGGGAAAATGTTATTTAAGTCTCCATACTCATTTCTCTTCCGCTAACCGCGGCGCATGCATTCAAAACTGCCGGCGGGATTATATTGTAACAGATAAAGAAACCGGCTACGAATTGGAAATTGACAACGAATATATCATGTCCGCAAAAGATCTCTGCACCATCGATTTTCTTGACAAGATCATCAATGCCGGCGTGGAAGTCTTAAAAATTGAAGGTCGCGGTCGCGCTGCAGATTATGTGTATACAACCACCAAGTGTTACAGAGAAGCGATAAATTCTATTGCAGAAGGAACATATACGCAGGAGAAAATTGCGAAATGGCGAGAAGCGCTTGCCACTGTCTATAACCGTGGTTTTTGGGATGGGTATTATCTCGGCAGAACAACGGGCGAGTGGTCGGATAGCGCCGATTCAAAAGCGAGTACACGTAAAGTGTACCTCGGCAAAGGACTAAATTATTTCCCAAAACCGAAAATTGCCCACTTTAGACTGGAAGCACAATCCATCGATGTGGGAGATGAAATTATTATCACCGGACCTACAACAGGGTACGTCAACACAACTGTAAAAGAGCTGCGTGTGAATAATCAGATTGTTCAACACGCACACAAAGGGGATGAGATAACATTTCCTCTCGAAGAAGTGGTACGCCCTTCTGATTCTCTCTACAAACGTGTATCGGTGTAAGGAAATGGTACGCAACGTCGTAATAGTTGTATCAATAAACAACGCTGCGCACGCCACCGTATGATTCGAATCTCCCATTTTCGTACACGATGTATCGGCTGCAACGCTTGCGTTGAAGTTGCGCCGGACCGATGGCGTATTTCCAAAAAGGATGGTAAAAGCGTTCTTGTCCGCGGCGTTGAAAAAAAAGGAATTACCTCAGTCATTGCTCCGGATGATGAGTATGAGGCAAATATCATCGCTTCAAGGATGTGCCCGACAAATATTATTCAGGTGGAAAAAATTAAAAAGAAATAACAGGAGAATCGGTATTTCATTACTGCCATTGTTTTGGAAAATACTTCATAGCTGTCCAAAATAAAACCCTTGTTGACAAAAATTTATCGAAACAAGTGGATGTATGGAAGATATGTTATGTTGAGAAAAATAAGCCCTCCCCTACATTTCTTACAGTGTTGGATGAGATGTGGGAGGGAGCGAAATTTAGGAGGATTGAGCGAGCTTTTTCTCCCCCTACCAAGGGGGAAATACAGAGGGGGTCTGAAATCATGAAGGGACTTTTGATGGCGTTTTTTGCCATCTACAGGCACGTGCGAACGGGATTCAGCGAGCGCGTTACATTTCGAAAGGAGTTCTTGTGTTCCTTTTCTTGTGCCGACCAAATCTTTATACCTTGTCGGCATTCCTTCGGAACCCCGTCAAGAAAAGAAGGAATAAGTTTTTCTCTTGTATGATTTATTTTGGACAAGTATGAAAATACTTTATCACTAAATTATTTGCCCG
>JALNZH010000253.1 GCA_023229405.1 Bacteroidota bacterium | reverse complement strand
ATTGGAATAATAGTATGACCTAATTTTTGCAGCCAACGATATCCGTCGCCGGTTGTTCCTGTCTTCTGATAGGATGTTCCGCCAACGGCCACGATGACGCTACGAGAACGGATGATCTCTTTATTCGTTTGTACATTAAAGGAGCCATCCGGGTTTGCAAAGATTTCTTTTACCGGCGATAACAGACGTACCGTTGTGCCGATTCGTTCCATCATCTGTTGTAGAGCATTAACAACATCCTCTGCATCATGGCTCACGGGAAAAATCTTACCGTTATCCCGTGCATATGTTTCCACGCCTTCCTTGTGCAGCAGTGTTAAAAGATCCTCATTGGTGAATTCGTGAAAAGCATATTTTAAGAAACGCGCTTCATTGGTTTTGAACTGTTTCACCATTGAACGAATGTTGCTGGCATTGGTAATATTGCACTTTCCACCGCCGGAGATCAGAATTTTGATACCGAGTTTGGCATTCTTTTCCAACAGTAGAACAGATTCGCCGAGCGAAGCGCTTCGCCAGGCTGAAATCATTCCGGCTGCACCGCCGCCGATAATGACAATGGTATTGTTACTATTCAACATACATCAATATACTGAGGAACTTCCCTTCATCAAAGCCGTCTAAATCCGTTGATTATCTCTCGATAAAAGAGTATCTTTCGATAGTTTTTTTGGGACAGTACGATGAATTTCAATCGGAATTGTCCAAACACGAACAATTTTGGAGAGTTCCTTGGCTAAAACGATGACTCGTCCGGTGAGTCAGGATAAAAAACTGCAAGAACGACTGCAAAAGCACGGAAATATTCCTGCACATATTGCTGTTATCATGGACGGAAATGGACGGTGGGCAAAGAAACGGGCATTACCGCGTGTTGCCGGACATCATGAGGGGGTTAACTCCGTTCGTGATATCGTGGAAACGTGTGGACAAATCGGTGTGAAATATCTTACGTTGTATACATTCTCTACGGAAAATTGGAATCGTCCGAAAGAAGAAGTCTCAATTCTCATGCGGTTGCTTGTCAGTTCGCTTCGTGATGAACGAGACAGGTTGCATACGAACAATGTCCGCGTTAAAACGATTGGCGACTTTGCATCACTTCCTCAGGATGCACAGGATGAATTTCTTGACGCCATAGAATTGACAAAAAATAATACCGGTTTAACACTGGTATTGGCATTAAGTTACAGCGGTCGGTGGGATATTACTCACGGTATGAAGAGGATTGCAGAGCAGGTGAGAGCCGGAACGCTCACACCGGAAAGCATCACCGATGAAGTGATTTCAAAAAATTTAGCGACAAAAGATATCCCCGATCCTGATCTGTTGATCCGCACCAGCGGCGAACTCAGAATCAGTAATTTTCTTCTATGGCAATTGGCGTATTCCGAAATGTATGTTACGGAAGTTCTGTGGCCGGATTTTCGGCGGAATGAACTGTATGCGGCAATCGAATCGTATCAGTCTCGCGAACGACGCTTCGGCAAAGTGAGCGAGCAGATCGGTTCCCCTTCAAAAACTACTTCGAAAAACTACGTGCGGCGGTTGTTGAAAAGTGTTTCAGGAATCTAATCGAATTATAATGACGATAAAAAAAATAGCTATTGCGCTACTCTGCGTTGGCGGAATGTTGTTTGCTCAGCAGGGCATGCAGCAAAAACAATATAAAATCCTCGGTATCAGTGTTTCCGGAAATACATTGGCGGAGCCAGCGGCGGTCATCGGAAATTCCGGACTGAAAGTGGGTGATGAGATCACGGTTCCCGGTGAGCAAACGCGGAATGCGATCATGCGCCTGTGGAACTTGAAGATTTTTGCCAACGTCGATATTCAGTCTGATAATTTTGTCGGAGATGGTGTGTATCTTATTATCCAGGTGGAAGAATTCCCGCGGCTGGAAAAAGTGGAATATGTCGGAAATGAAGAATTGGATGATGATGATCTGGATAAAAAGATTAATGTCACCAAAGGGCAAATTATTTCTCCTCAGGAAATCAACAAGATTTCCAAAATTATCAAAAAAGCGTATGAAGAGGAAGGATATTTGCAAACTTTGGTGACATCGGAATTGATCGATGCAACCGATTCGACTGCGAAAGGCCGAAAGATTTTGAAGTTGACGGTAAACGAAGGGAATGATGCACGCATTAGAGAGATTCAATTTTTTGGAAATTCGTTTTTCGAAGACGATGATCTAGAGGGAGAACTGCCGGATGTGAATACGACTTCATGGTGGAAATTCTGGCGTTCCGGGAAATTGGAAAAAAAGAAATATGAAGAAGGGAAGAAAAAACTGATCGATTTCTATAAGAAGAACGGTTTTCGCGACGCGGAATTGATATCCGATTCCGTCGTGTTCAGCGATGACAAGGAAGATATTATTCTGAAATTAGTTCTCTTTGAAGGGCCGCAATACAAAATTCGTACTATTACCTGGGAAGGGAATACCGTCTTTACCACCGAGGCATTAATTCAACGCCTGGGTTTTCAATCCGGTGAAGTGTACGATATGGAAAAGTTCGAACAGAATTTACGTGCGAATCAGGACCAAACCGATGTCTCATCCATGTATCTGGATAATGGATATCTGACTGTTCAGATCGAACCGGAAGAGAAAAAAGTAGGGAAAGATGAAATCGACATCGTCATCCGTGTTCGTGAACGAAATCAATTTAAAATAGCCGGAGTTGAAATACGCGGAAACACTAAAACGCAAGAGCGAGTAATCCGCCGGGAGTTATATGTACGCCCGGGCGATTATTTCAGCCGGTCGAACATCATCCGAAGTATTCGTCAACTTTCCGTATTGAATTATTTCAATCCGGAAAAAATAAAACCGGATACGAAATTCGTCGACGACAAGAATGTTGATATCGTGCTGGATGTGGAGGAAAAATCGAGTGATACGTTCAACGCGTCTGTGGGATATAGTGGTGCGTTCGGAGCGACCGGTGCACTAGGTTTGACGTTCAATAATTTTGATATCACGGAACCGTTCTCCGGCGGTGGCGGCCAGGTGTTGAATTTCGATTGGCAATTCGGAGAAGGATCGCGATACCGGACATTCTCAATTTCATTCCGTGAGCCGTGGGTGTACGATACGCCGACCTCGTTCGGTTTCAGTCTCTACGATACCAAGCAGGATTATTATTCTTCAATCCATCAACAAGGCGGAACGATCAGCGTAGGACGCCGATTCAAATTCCCGGACGATTATTTCAGCGCCACATGGACATTCCGGTTTCAAAATTTGGAAGTAAGTAATGTTGGAGCTTCCTATTATTATCAAGAGGGGAAAACCAGTCAACTCAGTATTTCACAGGTGATACAGCGAAACAGCGTCAACAGTCCGTTGTTTCCCACACAGGGAAGTAATATCTCACTTTTCACAGAAATCGCCGGAGCGCCGATCCTTCCAGGGACAGCCCAATATAACAAGCATTTATTTTCTGCCGACTGGTACATGCCTGTGTTGAACAGTTCCCGTGTCGCGTTGTATTTCGGTTCACAGTTTGGAGTAATTTTCCCGTATAAACGAAACTCGTTTATTCCTATTATTGAAACTTTTAACATGGGAGGAACTGGATTGGGCCAGATTGCAACCACACCGTTGCGCGGATACGAAGACCGCAGTATCGGTCCGGTAAATGTGAACGGTCAATATATTCCGGCGCATGCCATGGCAAAACACACTGCGGAACTGCGATTTAATGTTGCACTTAATCCAATTCCGATTTACTTTCTTGCATTTGCTGAAGCGGGCAATACCTGGGAAACCCCCGCAAAGTCCGAAATGTTCGATCTGAAACGCTCGGCCGGTCTGGGTGCGAGGTTGCTCATCAATCCGATAGGATTGTTGGGATTTGATTACGGTTATGGTTACGATAATATCACCTCCGGCATAAAAAGCCCGACGGGGTGGAAATTCCACTTCCAGTTCGGGAGAGGATTCTGACGACGAATGTAGTTTTCATTAATTCATATCTACTAATTTAAAGGGGTCATCGTGAAAAAGTTCTTATTCGTAGTACTGGTTGTGACAACAGCAGCGTTCGCACAACAACAACCGACATTGAAAATCGGTTATGTTAATTCAGAAACAATCATCAAGGAACTTCCGGAAGCAAAAGATTCGCAAGCGAAACTGGAAGGTATTCTAAAAGGTTGGCAGGAAGAAATTGAAAAACGGGGCGCAGCACTCCAGACGAAATATGAAGAGTATCAAAAGCAGTCGAACATGCTGAACGAATCGTCGAAACAGGCAAAACAAAAAGAATTGGTGGAAGACGAACAGAAACTGAACCAATATCGTCAGGAAAAACAACAGGAACTTGCCGTGCAACGCGAAAAAATCATGAAACCGATCCAGGAAAAGGTTTTCAAAGCGATTGAAAAAGTGGCGAAGGAACAAAAATTATCGTTCGTTCTTGATCGTGCCACAGAAGTTCCGGTATTATATGCAGATCCCCAATTTGATTATACCTTCAAAGTGTTGGATATGCTGAAACGCGGTTCGAAATAATCATTCGTGTCACAATTGCGGGGACATTGGGCAAACACTTGGTATTACCAACCATCGTACACAGAATTCGGAATAACTCATTGAGGATGATTATGAAAACTATAACAATGGTGTGTTTGCTACTCTTGACATCGATTCTGATGAATGCACAGACAAAAATCGCATTCATCAATTCAGCTACCGTAATGGAACAACTGCCTGAAGCACAGGATGCTCAGAAACAGATCGATGCACTTGCACAGCAATGGCAGTCGGACCTGAATCAGTTGGCATCGGAGATGCAGAAGAAAGTGGATGATTACGATAAACGTAAACTGATTATGTCCGATAAGCGACGTGCGGAAGTGGAAAAAGAACTGCAGGATATGGACAAGAAGATCGTCGATTTTCGGAATCAAAAGTTCGGCACGAACGGTGAAATGTTCACTAAACAGAACGAGCTGATGAAACCGATTCAGGAAAAAATCTTTAAGGCGGTAAAGGATGTGGCGGACGAAGAAGCATACGATTACGTCGTGGATAGAAGCAGTTCAACGCTGCTCTTGTTTGCGAATGCTAAACATGATTTAACGCAAAAGATCATTGCCAAATTGATCCAAAAATAATCATACGAGTCCCGATCATTTGGGACTCGTTTCTGTTTTTATGATAACAGTACACGATATAGCAAAATTGTTGGATGGTGAAGTGGTTGGGGATGGCGCACAGCGTATTTCCGGTGTTGCCAAAGTAGAGGAAGCCGGCAGCGGCATGCTGGCATTCATCGCCAATCCAAAGTACGAGAAATATGCTGAGACCACAGCAGCTTCGTGTGTGTTGGTCAGCCGCACATTCGACCCTTCCAAATTTTCAAAACTTCCTCCGGCATTAATCAAATTAGATGATCCATACACATCGTTCGTGATCGCCATCGAAACATTTGCGCCGAAAAAGATCGACATCGAACCTGGCATTCATCCCACTGCGGTGATTGCTCAAAGTGCGAAGATCGGAACCGGATGTTCCGTCGGTCCGTACGTTGTTGTTGGAAACAATTCCATTATTGATGATCATGTCACGATCCATCCGCACGTTGTAATCGGACATGATGTGAAAATTGGTAAAAGC
>JALNZH010000252.1 GCA_023229405.1 Bacteroidota bacterium | reverse complement strand
TGTGCTTCTTTTCTTGTGCCGACCAAATCTTTATACCATGTCGGCATTCCTTCGGAACCCCGTCAAGAAAAGAAGGAATAAATTTTTCTCTTGTATGATGTATTTTGGACAAGTATGATATTCAGACATAACAAACCACAGAGAACATTATGACATTGACTAACGAAGCTAAAATCGGTATTGCAGTTTTTTTTGCCGTCATTATTCTGGTGGGAGGAATCATCTTTTTAAAAGGGATGGATTTCCGATCGAAAGAATACAAGATCACTCTCTTCTATAGCAATGTAAACGGCCTGGCAGAAGGAAGCCCGATTACTATTGCCGGCTTACACATAGGCAAAGTGCAGGATATGCGTTTGGCGGGGAACGTCATAGCCGTCGGCATTGAGGTGGATAATAAGGTGAACATCTCAAAGGATTCAAAAGCATTTATTAAATCCTCCAGCATTATGGGCGGGAAACAAATTGCAATTGCTCCCGGTGTGTCGCCGGAGATTCTGCGGGATGGCGATACACTGACGGGTGCGTACGAGGCAGATCTGACGGAATTGACTTCGACATTATCCCCGATCTCCAGTAATGTGCTCGGTATTCTTGAACGTGTGAACACAACTTTCGACGATCCGACACGCAGAAACATTCAAACTATCTTGCTTGAATTAAATCGAGCCGCACGTGATCTGCAACAAGTAATCCATCAACAGGGAAATCACTTGGATTATGCGCTCGGAAATTTTTCAACGTTTTCGGAAGATATGAGCACGTTCGCCAAAAGACTTGATACAATTGCCGTTAATCAGAAAGGGAATATTAACGAGGGGGTAAAAAGCATTCGTGTCACGGCGAAAACAATGGAAGATGCCTCCGATAAATTCCGTGATGCTAGTACATCGATCGACAACGTGTTTAAACGTTTGGAGCGGGGAGACGGTACACTCGGCAAATTGATGCGTGATGATCGAGTATACAATCATCTGGATTCTCTTATTATGAACATCAACGAATTGGTAAAAGATTTGAAGGCAAATCCAAAGCGGTATGTAAACGTCAGCGTGTTTTAAAATAAAAAGCCCATCCGATTGCTACCGCGGTCGGATGGGTGGAGTAACACTAGTGGTGATGACCGCCGGCACCGTGCACATGTCCATGGCTGATTTCTTCCTCTGTTGCTTCGCGCACTTCAACAATCTTCACATCAAAATTGAGCGTTTGTCCTGCCAACGGATGATTTCCGTCTACCGTAACATTCTCGCCCTCCACTTTTGTTACCGTTACGATCCGCTGTCCTTCAGGACCAGACGCGGTAAACTGCATTCCGACGGCCAGATCGGCTACGCCGGCAAACTGACCGCGCGGCACACTCACGATCTGTGCAGCATCAAACTCGCCGTATCCGTCAGCCGGTGCCACAGAAACTTTCAACGATTCATTCGCAGCGCGGCCTTCCAGCTGTGTTTCCAATCCCGGGATCAGATTCCCATTGCCATGCAAATATGCCAACGGTTCATGTCCTTCCGAAGAATCAAGTACCACGCCCTTATCGTCGCGTAACGTATATTCAATAGAAACAACTTTGTCTTTTTGGATCTTCATGCGCTTTCCCTCTTGTATAATAATGTAATGGGTGAATTATTTGTAATGTTTTAATTGTTGTTCATTCTGTACTGTGGCGGGAACAAAACTAACCGCGGTTCCGCCGCCCGGGGCAAGTTTCAAACGCAGAACAGTGTTGTTAGTGACGAGATATTTTGTAATCGTGTATGCCGAAGGGTTTTTTAGATAATGAGCGGTTGGCGCATCTGCGTACACCACAGCAACATAGTTCCGATTCGGATCAAGAAAAGATAACGGCAGCGAAGCAGGGCGAGCATTTTCATCGGTGATTGCACCTAAAAACCACGATTCTTTATTTTTCGTTTTTCGTGCAATCGTTATGTATTCGCCCGGTTCTGCTTCAAGAATTCTGGTATCATCCCAATCCAACGACACATCTTTAATAAATTGAAATGCGTCCAGTTTTTCTTCGTAATTTTCCGGTAAATCGGCCGCCATCTGCAGCGGTGAATAAAGCGTTACATACAATGCCAGTTGCCGTGCAAGTGTGGTGGGGACCTGTTCTTTTTTTCTCTGTTCTGTATAATCCAGTTTTATTCGAAAAATTCCGGGAGTATAATCCATTGGCCCGCCCATCAGACGCGTGAACGGAAGAATTGTCTCGTGTTCGGGAGGATTGCCGGGATTCCATGCGCTATATTCCATACCGCGTGCCGCTTCGCTGGCAAGCCAATTGGGATACGTGCGCTGCAATCCAGTGGGACGAACCGGTTCATGCATATCAACCATAATCTTGTACTCAGCAGCTTTTTCCACTGCGCGGATGTAATGGTTGACCATCCACTGTCCGTCGTGATATTCTCCTCGCGGAATGATTTTGCCGACATATCCGGATTTAACCGCGTCGTATCCATACGCCTTCATAAACGAATACGCCGAATCCATTCTCCGCTCATAGTTCGTCACGGAGCCGGAGGTTTCATGATGCATAATCATTTTTACTCCTTTTTCCCGAGCGTACCGCTGCAGTTCCGCAACATCAAAATCGGGGTACGGTGTAACAAAATCGAAGACATCTTCTTTCCATTTTCCGAACCAATCTTCCCAGCCGACATTCCATCCTTCCACCAACACCGCATCAAACCCATGTTTTGCTGCAAAGTCGATATACCGTTTCGTCCGTTCAGTCGTAGCTCCGTGCTTGCCGTTCGGTATGATGTGTTTCCAGTCCAATCCTTTTAACTTGATATTGTTTGTATCGGCGTATCTCCACGTAGACCAGCCAACATGCATTTCCCACCAGATACCAACATACTTCATCGGTTTAATCCAACTGGGATCGCGGATGACGGACGGTTCGTTCAAATTCAGTATCATCTTCGATGTCAGAATATCTGCTGCGCGTTGAGCAACAATTACCGTACGCCACGGAGTTTTCGCAGGAGTCTGCAAGTATGCACTGTGATCCAAAGCGTTTGGAACAAGGTGGGAGAGTAGTCCCATCTTCCCGAAATCAACCATAAGATTCATGGCAGGATAATCGGAAAGCGCCGCTTCGAAGATGTTGATATACAGACCATCAGCGCTTTTTAACATTATTGGTGATTGCACGGCGATTGGAGAAATAACAGTCCGTGCAGCAATCTCTTTTCCGGACATTCCTTTCGTAGCATCCACACGGCTGAGCGGTGTTGTTCTGTATAGATACTCATTCATATCGTAATCGCCCGGGATCCAAAATGCCGTATGATCGCCGGTGAGATTAAACTCGGTTCGTTCATCCAGCAGTGTAAAATACGTCAGAGCCGGTTGAACGGGAAATTCATACCGGAATCCTAATCCGTCGTTAAATAGTCGGAAACGAAGTATCAGTTTCCTGTTATGTTGATACTGAATGAGTGTCACAGCCAGTTCGCAGTACATATTTTTGATCTGTTTCACTTCTCCCAGCACCGGCTCCCATGTTTCGTCGATCGACGAGGTGTCTATTGTTTCGATAGAAAAGCCATCAATAAACGATGGAACTTCTTTTGTTTCAATCGCCAGGCGGCTTTCCCGAATAACCGGTGCGCCATTGAATGAGAGTTGATAGGTCGGGATGCCGTTTTCGATGAGTTTAAACGAAAGAGAAAATCGACCGTCGGGAGAAACAATGGATTGTGCCTGAGAGATTGCTGCAAACAGCAACATCAGAAGAATAGAATTTACAATTGGGCGACCATTACGCATAAGGAAAGATAAATAAGAAGTTAATAGTTGACTTGTCACTCACAATAATAAGAAACCCCGCAAACCGTTGCGAGGTTTCCATAGAAGCATAATATTTTGTCAGGTTATTTATACATTTTTATCTTCTTTTCTTCGTCTTTCGTTGCCGGTGTAATGCTAACGGCCGCTCCGCCACCGGCCACAAGCGGTAATTTTAGCACGGTTTTGCTATTCACCAGCGACACACTGATGATGTATGCCATGGGATTTTTTTCAAAGTGTGCATCGGCAGCATCGGCGTACACCGTGGCAACATATTTTTGTTTCGGATCGAGGAACGATAATTGTGCCGAAGCCGTTCGGGGGTTCTCATTGGTGATTGCACCAAGATACCATTCTTCTTTATTTTTTGCTTTACGTGCAATCGTTACATACTCTCCCGGTTCGGCTTCAAGAATTTTCGAGTCATCCCAATCTACCGCAACATCTTTAATGAATTGGAAGGCATCCAATTTTGCTTCATAATTTTCAGGCAAATCCGCCGCCATTTGAAGTGGTGAATACATGGTAACGTACAGTGCCAGCTGTTTGGCAAGAGTGGTATGAACCTGATTCTTTTTGTTCGGATCATAAAAACTCATTGTAATCTGGAAAATACCGGGCGTATAATCCATCGGTCCCCCCATCAGGCGCGTGAAGGGAAGGATCGTTTCGTGTGCGGGAGGATTTCCCGAACTCCAGGCGTTAAACTCGTTGCCGCGTGCCGCTTCCGCAGCGATCCAGTTGGGATAGGTTCGCTGAATGCCTGTGGGACGAACTGATTCGTGTGAGTTCACCATGATCTTATAGTCCGCTGCTTTAGAGACGGCACGGTGATAATGGTTTACCATCCACTGACCGTCATGTACCTCGCCTCGCGGGATAATTTTGCCCACGTAACCGGATTTTACAGCATCGTAACCGTTCGCTTTCATAAATCGATACGCGGTGTCTAATTGTCGTTCATAGTTCGTTACCGAGGCAGAAGTTTCGTGGTGCATAATCAGTTTCACTCCTTTTTCCTTCGCATACCGGTGCAGTTCGGCCACATCAAAATCCGGATACGGTGTAACAAAATCGAAGACATTTTCTTTCCAGTTACCGAACCAATCTTCCCAACCGACATTCCACCCTTCCACTAACACGGCATCAAATCCGTGTTTCGCAGCAAAATCGATATACACTTTTGTTCGTGCGGTTGTTGCGCCATGCCGTCCGTTCGGTTTCAATGCGTTCCAATCCGTTCCATCTATTTTTACGTTGTTAACGTCTGCATAATTCCACGATGCAACGCCAACATGCATTTCCCACCAGATACCGACGTATTTTACCGGTTTGATCCAACCGACATCGGTTATTTTGGATGGTTCATTCAGATTCAACATCATTTTGGAGGCGAGAATGTCCGTTGCTTTGTCACTGACAATCACGGTGCGCCAGGGAGTTTTTGCCGGAGCCTGTAAGTACGCTTTATTGCCAACAGCATCCGGAGCAAGTTTTGACGTCAGGACAAAACTTTTTTTATCTACGTCCACACACATTGCGGGATAGTTTACCAGCGCAGCTTCACTGATATTGATATACATACCGTCCGTGGATTTTAATTGCAGCGGTGTCTGAACCATAAAGTTGCCGTACATTCCCGCAGTAAAAATCTCACTGCGTTCGCCGTAGGCTGCCGCATCGATCCCGCTCAGCGATGTTTCGGCATATTTATACTCGTTCGTATCGAAATCTCCGGGGATCCAGAACGCCTTGTGATCGCCAGTTAATGCAAACTCTGTTTGTTCATCCGTGACGGTAAAATAGTTTAAATTATCCTGCTGCGGAAATTCGTACCGGAAACCGA
>JALNZH010000251.1 GCA_023229405.1 Bacteroidota bacterium | reverse complement strand
GGCCGGGTTTACCATCAATCAGATGGGAAAAATTCCCCGGGCCGGACAGTTGTTCCAGTGGCGCGATCTAACGATTGAAGTGGTTGATATGGACGGCAACAGGGTAGACAAACTATTAATCAACAAACGTACTCCTTCTGCATGACGATGAATAAACCGCGTAAAAACGATCTCCTGATTCCGCTGCTCACATTCGTTTTTGATATTGCGGCATTCGAATCAGCTTTTCTTCTCTCCTATTGGCTGCGGTTCTTTTCACCAGTAACGGATTATTTTGAAATCACGCTCGGCGTTCCGCCGATCGAATCGTATGTCACTGCATCAATCGTTTTCATTCCAGTGTTCATTTTGGTATTCCATTCGAGAAAATTGTATGGAGCACGCCGGAATGTTCATTTGAGCGATGAATTATTTGTGTTGATCCGCCTAATTACCATAGGCATGATGATGATGATGAGTGCCACTTTTTTTTATCGCGAGTTTTCATTTTCCCGCGGTGTATTCATCCTGATATGGGGCACATCTATCACCACCGTTTCCTTCGGACGATTTATTGTTCTAAAGCTTGAACAATGGCTGTATAAGAAACGAAAAGAATTGAAAACCGTTGTGATTGTAGGAAAAAATAAAACGGCGGAATTGATCTATCAGCTGTTCCATAATCAACTGGCCCTCGGGTATGAGGTGCTGGGATATTATGCTGAATCTGAAGCGCAGGAAACGTCATCCTTATCGCATGGGAAATACCTTGGACCGATTGCGCAATTGCCAGACGACATCATGGTTCTGCGGATCCAAACTGCACTGTTGGCGTTGGCACACAATGAACAGGAATTGTTGATCGAACTGTTAAGAAACACCGAAGGAAAGAACATCGAATTTATGATGGTACCGGATATGCTCGAGCTGATGACCAGCCGCATCCGGATTCAGGAGATTGAAGGGATTCCCTTTATCAAACTGAAGGATATCCCAATGTCTACATGGAATAAGATTTTAAAACGTGGATTTGATTTGATGTTTTCTTCAGTTGCTCTTCTGTTCGCATTTCCGTTAATGTCAATTATTGCCATTATCATTAAAGCAACTTCGCTCGGTCCGGTGTTTTATATTCAGGAGCGCGTGGGATTAGACGGCGTCTCTTTTCCGTTGATCAAATTCCGTTCGATGCGCATCGATGCGGAAAAAACTACCGGTCCCATACGGAATAAAAAGGATGATAATCGAGCAACGATCATCGGCAAAATTCTCCGCCGTACCAGTCTGGACGAATTACCCCAGCTGTTCAACGTCTTTATTGGCCAAATGAGTATCGTCGGCCCCCGACCTGAGCGTCCGTTCTTTGTGGAACAATTCAAAAGTCATATCCCGAAATATCTTGAACGGCATCGGGTAAAAACGGGAATGACCGGTTGGGCTCAAGTAAACGGTTTGCGCGGCGACGTACCGATCGAAGACCGAACAAAATTTGATATCTATTATGTAGAGAACTGGTCGCTTGTTTTCGATGTGAAAATAATTCTGAAAACAATCCGCGCGGTCATCTTTGCAGACAATGCATATTAATCAACAACGGAATTCCATTTTATGATCCCGCTCATCATTTTCTACCTTCACATCGTCGGCGTAACAGCGGCATTCACTTCCGAATATCAAAAAGAGGGAATCAGTGCAGGTGCTCTCAATGTCGGTTTTGTTATTTTGATCTTTTCGGTCGGCTGGTCGATCAGTACTTTCATACTGAAATATCTGATGGACGCTGAGGGATTCGGAATGTGGCTGAATAGGGATGCATTATCTCTTGTTGTGTTGACGGTCGGGGAAGCAGTCTTCTACTATTTCTACTTCAGTGAATCCCCGAAACAATTACCGCAACACTGAATTATTTCAACGTGAAATTAAACGTAATGAAACACTCCTGTTCTGCCTGTGTTTGAGAAGCCGACAGCGGTTCAAATTTCCATAACTTCACTTTATTGATCGCGGTATTTTCTAGGCGTGTGTCCCCTTTTTGTGTCGGCGCGATTGAACGGATAGATCCGTTCGGCGAGACACGGACTTTCAGTTTAATCTGAGCAGAGACATTCACACCGGGTGGATATGCCGGGACATCCCCGCTCAATAACTTTCGGTTTCCTCCTCCTGCCCACTCAAAAACATAGCCTACGTTATTCCCCAGTCCTCCGCCGCGTTCTCCGGCACCGAACGGCATCGCCAATTGCGTATTCGAAGTCCCAGATGATTTCCCTACAACATTTTCCTTCGTCCCGAGTCCGCTGGAAATTACTGACACTTGACGCTCTTCAGCAGAAATCTTTCCGCTCCGGCCTGTCGTAGATGGAGCTTCAGCGCTGATCGTTTTTTTATTCTGCTTAATGGAAATCACCTCATCGGGAAGTTCAAGATAGTTACGCGATGGCAGAGCAATGGAATTATCCGCTTCGTCCGCCTGCTGGAACTCTTCACGTACGGCATTCTGTTGTGACGGAATATCGGGAATGGGAGCATTCAGAGAAGTGATATCACCCCAGGTCATTTCAACAAACTGCGGTTCGGGAATATATTGTTTGAATGTGGAAAACAATAGCATCACGGCGACGCTGATGTGCAAGAGGATCGAGGCGATCCATCCGGTTTGTAATTCACGCTTCGAGCGGATCATATCAATTGCCTTCAACCGGCTCTGTAGCGATCAGAAAACGCTGGGCACCGACCCCTTTTGCGAGATCGATTACTTCCACAGCCTTCTGCAAGCTCACATCTTTATCCGCACGAACGATAATTACCTGTGAGCGATTCTGATCGAGGATGGGAATAAGTTTCTGACCGAGCGTTTCGGTCGTTACTTCTTCGGAATTGATATACAATCGTCCGGAGGTCGTAATCGTCAGCACCGTTTGTCTGTCGGTCTGAGTTTCGCTGGTTTGCGCTTTGGGAAGCTGGACTTGAATTCCGGGGGACGAGACAAATGAAGATGTGATCAGGAAAAAGATCAACAATTGCAGCACAATATCGGTTAGCGATGCATAATTGAAATTCGGTTCGATCTTATGTTTACGTTCAAATTTCATAGAAATATGCCGGGTGAAAGATCGGGATGACCAGGATAATTATTCATCCTTCGGTTCAAAATATTCATCATCGGCAAACACGGTGCGGGTTGGTTTTGATTTTTGTGTCGGTTTGTGCTCATTCACAACACCGTCTTCTTCCATCTGACCTGTTTTCATCAACGCCAGAAACTCTTCAGCACTGTTTTCAATCTCGAACACAAAACGGTTTACTTTCGCGACAAAATAATTGTAAAAATACAGAGCGGGAATTCCGACGATCAATCCGAATGCTGTGGTGAGCATGGCTTCCCAGATACCCGCAGCCAGAATACTCGGATTGACATTCCCACTGAGCTGTTCGATAGTGTGGAAAACGGCAATCATACCGGTTACTGTGCCGAGGAATCCAAGCATTGGGGCAGTCCCGGCCATGTTGGCGAGAACTGACAGACGTTTCTCCAGATGGAATACTTCCTCTTTCCCGGCAAGTTCGATCGCTTCCTTCACTGCCTGCTGACCGTGTCGGTAATTCACCACACCATGTTTTAAGATGTTGGAAACCGGAGCCTTTACTTTAGAACAGGCGTCCACAGCACTGGCAATATCATTCCGTGACAATGCACTCCTGATCTTCACCATCAATTGTTTCGGATCGACATTCGATCTGGAGAGCAGGATATATTTTTCTATGATTACAGCAACAGTAATCAGAGAACAGAGAAGGATCGGCCACATTACCAGACCGCCCTTCAGAAATAATTCTAACAGATTCATTCTTTGTACCTGAATATTATGAAAAGAATGTCAGCGTCGCGCAGAGTGCTATTTCCCTACCTTTGCGATCACCGGTCTGGATTCAAGCATATGTTCCATCTTATCCATCTGCGATTTTGCATCGGCCTTTGTTTCAAAGCGCCCGACGCAAACACGATAGTAGCTGCCCATCGGCTCCACAAATGCATCAAACCCGGCATCGGTAAAGATTTTGGCTAAGATATTTGCTTTATCGTGCGACGGCCAGGATGAAATCTGCACGGTATACATTCCCGTCCCTTTTATCATATTCTTTGTAGGCGCAGGTTTTCGGGATGCCATACGCGCAGAGGATTCAACTTTTGTCAAATTTTCTTCTGTTGCAGGAGGTGTTTCTTCTATCGCTTCCGGTTGTTCCTGCACAACTTGAGCAGTATCCTGAGAGATCGATTCGAAATTATCCGTCGGCACCGTAACAACTTGTGGCGCAGCTTTTTTCTTTCCCCACAATTTTACGATACCCGTCGTGTTCAGAACGAATGCAATAGCGCCAAGCGCAACAATGGCACCGACGATGATGATGACGATCCTGGGTATTCCCCCTCCGCCTGCCGCTGACGACCCTCCTCCTTTTGGTGCATCACCTTTGACATTTAAGTTTGGCATTGTTGGTTCTCCTTACGAACTATGACTGAACTGTGACTATGATGTGATAAGACTTTACGCTGTTACCAGTGATAACTTATTCCCAACATCACAAAGATCGTCCGTTCCTGATATCCGTTCCAAATATAATAACGCTGATCGAACAAATTGTTTATTTCGGTGTAACCGCGGAACTGATTGAACATTTCAATTTCCGCTTTAATACCGGAAGAAAGATACCCGGGATTTTTATTCGTACTCAAAAAATCAGTATATCGGAATGAATGGTATTCAACGAATGCTTCAGCATGCACGCCGATATCGAAAAAATGGTGATACACCGAACCGATGATGTATTTCGGAAGATGCGGCAGCATCTTCGTCGAATCTTTTTGTTGTACCGACTGAACGGTTGCATACGCCGTTACATTTTGTTTCTCATTCAGCCGATATAACGCCGACAGATCAAATTTGGTTGAGCGAATGCCTGAAAGATAAAGAACTTCCCACACTTTTGCACTATCCTTATCGTAGAAAGTGGCGTAATTATTGAGATGTTTGTATGAACCCCTCGCAGTAACAATGACCTCCTCGATCGGTGAGAATTCCATCCCCATATATGCATGAACACGAATGTCGGTAGGTACTACCGTTGCGATGGCATTACTATAACGGTTTTCTTTGAAAAGCGAAGATAATGAATTCCGTTCTACCGTTGGAGCAAATCCGGCATACATTGACGCTTGCTCAGTGAAAGCATATCGCAAATCGATCGATGGATAGAGCCGTCCGTTTGCCGGGCCGACATTGCCGCGATAGAAGATTTGCTGTATGGAAAAGGAAAGTTGCAGTAATGGTAAAATCATCTGTCTGCCGTCTGTTCGAAACACAAACCAATGACCGGATTGGACACCTGGCAGTGCCATGGTGTAGCCAGAGATGCGATATTCCACAGATGCTCTGAACGCTGTTTCCAATATTTTAGTTGTCGCGTTTCCGCTCACAAAAAATTCCGTTTCAGAGGATTTTACTATATCTCCTGTTGAAAAAAATCCCCCTCCGATTCGTGCAGAATAGTCCACTCCGCTCATCGACTTATATGGAAGTGCATATCGAGATCCGATCCCTCCGCTGACTTCAATTCCACTTAGATCCCGGACGCGAAATGGTGACGAGGAACCATAGGCCCTGTACGCTTCACGGCCATATTTCAATT